>JAJPXE010000135.1:9729-28941 GCA_021205645.1 Candidatus Gastranaerophilales bacterium
TATCATTAAGTGATATTATTGCATTTTCGTAGTTATTAGTGTTAGTAAGTGTTGTATCTCCGGTTCCGGAAACAGTTCCGTAGTTGCCGAGGGTTGAGATTGTGTCATTTCCGTAGAGGTTAAGAGTTCCGCTGTTATCGGCATTAGTTATGTTTGTTGTTGTATTTTCCGTTGAGGTTAGGTTATTGTTATTGTTAAGGGTTGTAATAGTATTTTCTCCGTTGAGTGTAATAGTTCCTGTGTTTTCAACGGTATAGAGAGAGTTAGTACCTGTTGTGTTAAGTGTACCTTCGTTAGTGAGCGAGCCTGTAACGGTTGTGGTGTTTGAGGTAGAGATTGTTCCGTCTGTTGAGTTAGAGATATCAGTGACAGTGTCCTCTCCGTAGAGGTTAAGGGTTCCGCTGTTGGTAATTTTAGCAAAAGTGTTAGTATCAGAGGTATTGAGTGTACCTTCATTAGTGAGAGTAGAGTAGATGTTGGAGTTTGCGATAGTCATGTTGTCAGCGTTTGTAACGTTGTTAGGGATTGTATCCGTACCGGCATTAACAGTGACGTAAGAGAGTGCAACAGTTCCTTTGGTGTTAGTGATAGCTGATTCATTGTCTGTAAAGATTACATTATTAAGTGTAGCGGAAGCGTTTGAGTTATTGAGATTGAGTGCAGTAGAGCCGTTTTGGATTGTGACGTTGTTTATTGTCAGAGTGGTAGCATTGACGAGGTCGAAACCGGAGTAAGCCTGTTCTCCTCCGAGGTCGATAATGCTTTCGGATGCGTTTTCGGTAGCGCCGTTGACGTAGAATGTTCCGGCACCTGTTTCGCCCAGGTTGACTTCTTCTTTGACTGTGCCTGCTGTGTGGAAGTTATACGAGCGTGCAATGGTGGTATTTGTGTAGATATTTGTTTGGTGGAGATTTTTTTCTTTAACAATAACCCCGAATATGATTGTATCGAGGGTATCATTAAGTGAGATACCGGTTTCGCCTATAAACGAATCATCGTAGACCACATATTCGGTCGGGTTGTCGGAGTCATTGCCATAGTCTTCGACCGTCCATTTTCTGTAATACTGTTGATAGAGTGCATCATCCAGACTTAAGTTAATATCATATGTTCCGTCCTCGTTAGCGGAGTCGGTTCTGTAGAGAACTTTCAGTTCTATAGTTTTAGTGAAAGACGGGGTGGAAATAGTGCCGACCTGAGTAATCCGAATAGTACCTGATGCTCCGGAGCCTGCATAGATTGTATCGATATAGCTGTCTGAATCGTTGAGAGTGACATCGAGTTTAAATTCGGAGTCATCGTTGACGTTCAGCACCCCCAGATTCCAGCTGTCGAAAGTTTCGTTTATCATATCAACGGTAGTTTCCGTAAGGTTTACGTTAACGTTGGAGAGATAATCAGATGAGATGTTGAGCATAGAAGGTGTCAGTGTTCTGTTGTTGACATTAAGAGTACCGGCGGTTGCGTAGATGGATCCGGAGATAGTGTCATATTCTTCGATAGTAATTGTACCTCCTGAAAGAGCGATATATGCATCTGTTTCGAGGTTGAGTGTTGTATTTGTTTCAATAGAGCTGCCGGAAGCAATATTAAGCGTTCCTGATAGAACGTTGAGATATCCGCCTGTTGCTGTTAAGACGCCGTTAGATGAGAGTTCAGCGAAGTTGAGTGTGCCGGAGGATAGTTCGATTGTCCCACCCCAGTTGTCGCCGGAGTTGATGCTGACAGTGCCTCCGGTGATAGTTATTTTTGCGTCGTTGTAGATATTGACCGTTACGTCATCTGCTATCGTACTTGTTTCAATGATGTATAATGTTGAGCTTAATATATTTAGATTTCCGTTTTCCGCGGTTAATACTCCGTTTACGGTTTCGTAGCTTACGCCGTAATAATTCAGTATGCCGGTAGTATCCGTTAATTTTATTGTACCGTTCCAGATATCGTTATCATCAATGTTAAGTGTTCCTGTAGTAATCTCAAGTGTTGCAGCTTGAGCGATTGAAAGAGCAATATCAGAGCTTATGCTTCCTGAAAGTGTGGTTGAGTTGTTGATATTGATTGAGCCTGTGCCGGTGACTGTTCCGGTGAGATAGTCTTCTCCGTTGAGATTTATTGTGCCGGAATTAGAGATTGTTGTGTATGTAGTAGTGCCTGAAGATGTGACAGTACCGGCATTAGTGAGGTTATCAATTGAGGCGGTATCATTAAGTGATATTATTGCATTTTCGTAGTTATTAGTGTTAGTAAGTGTTGTTGTGCCGGTTCCGGAAACAGTTCCGTAGTTAGATAAATCATATACGGTATCACCGGTTCCCGAAAAATCTATTTCGCCTTTGTTTGTAATGCTGTCAATTGTCGTCGTACCCGCAGTTGTGATTAAAGCATCCGTTTCATTGGTAATATCCGATATAACATTCGTTCCCAACAAATTAATCTCTGAATAGTTTGTCAAAGAAGATAATATAGAGCTATCCGTTATTGACATTGTGCCGGAATTGCTAACGCTGTTAGGAAGTGCTGTTGTTCCATTATTTACTGTAACATTGGTCAAATTGATTGTTCCGGCATTATTTTGTATAGCTATGTTGTTACTTTCAAAAATTACATTTTTAATTTCTGCACTTGCCTTACTATTATCCGATTTTAAAGCGAATGTTGCATTAGCAATAGTAAGATTTTGCATCGAAAAAACAGTTTCGTTAACAAGATTAAAGCCTGAATATGTACTTTCTAAATCAATAATGCTTTCTTCAGCATTTGTAGAATATCCGTATACGGAAAAATTTCCGGCACCGGTTGAGCCTAAATCTACACCTTCCGCCACCGTATCTGCCGATGCAAACGAATATTGTCTTGGGGTCAACTCTGATATATTAGTTGCATGCAGGCTTCCTATTTTAGTAATATAACCCTCAATAATACCTGTTTCATCATCATTCAAGAATATACCGGTTGTTCCGATAAAAGAATTATTTGTCAGTTCATATACCCCTGTTGCGGAGTTGTAATAATCCAGTAATGTATATTCGCGCTCAAGTGCGCTCGCAAGATCTTCATCAATAGCAATTTTTACGTTTGAATTATCCGAATTGTAAACAACAATAAGCTCTATCCGGCTTGTAGTGCTGATTGAATCTCTATCTAAACCGTTTAATCCTGCTATGGTAATTATTCCGCTTGAGCCGCTGCCGACAGTAAAAGAATCAATTGCAGCGTTTTCGGCAGATGTTGGATTTACAACATCAAGCAGATATGCTGCATCTTCGGACGATATAAGTGTGCTGATATTGTATGAGTTTGCTTTGCTATCCGATAAATTAACGGTTCCTGATACAATATTCACCTCACCTGCCGATTTAAACGTATCTGTGGCAAAAATCAGTTCGCCCGTATCCATCGTAAATATACCGCCCGAAATTGTAGCAAGGCTCAAATTTGTTGTTACTGCATTTTCTGCTGTTGAGAGTGTACCGTTCCCGCTTATTACTGCTGAAAGTATACTTTCTCCCGAGAAAGTTATTGTGCCGGTATTTGTAAAATCATTAATGACAACCGAGCCTGTTATGTCCGTTGTGCCCGAATTGTCTAATACAGAAAGAGCAGATGACTCTCCGAGGTTAAGTATCCCGTCGTTATCAAAAACAGAGAGTATGGCTGAATTCGTCAGCGACATTGTGCCGGAATTATATACATCATTTGAATATGTTGAAACAGCTGATGTTATTGATACATTATTTAGAGTTATTGTGCCGAGAGTGTTGTTTATTGCTCTTGTATTAGCAGAAAATATAACATTTTCAATATTTACGGCGGCATTTTCGTTATTGCTGTTAAGTGCAAGAGAGCTGTTTTTTATTGTAAAGTTGTTAAGGTTCAATGTTGTTTCATTTACAAGGTCAAAACCGCTGAATTCTGCCATATCAATGATATTAGCTGAGGCTGTTGAGTTATATCCGTTGACGGTAAATGTACCCTCTCCGGTTTCTCCTAAATCAGTAGTTTCCACTATTGTATATGCTTTGCAGAAATTGAATGTTCTCGGTGACAGATTTGAGATGTTAACCATGTGTAGTGTGTCCTCCGTTACATTGGAAAGCACGATACTGTCGGCTTCATCATTCAGGAAAATACCTATTGCCCCGATAAAATCATCACTTGAAACAATATACTCCGTACCGCTATCATTTAAGTAACTTGCAACATCCATATATAAGCTTTGTTCGGTAATGGATTCATCAAGTTCAAGTACAATATTATCGGAAGAAACTTCTTTTTTTATAATTTGAATAACGAGTCTTACGTTTTCGTCGACAGCAGTATTTTCTCCGATATCGCTCAAATAGATTACACCTGATGAGCCTGCACCGACAGAGATTGTATCAGCTGCCCCGATGAGATTTCCTGATGAGTCTGTTACTGTTGAGTCTAAATCAATAGTGTATGTAACTGCTTCATCTGATGTTAATTTTGTTATCACATAGTCCGTATAGCTTCCGTCCTGCATAATAATACTGCCGGATACGGCATTCAGTGCGCTTCCGCTGTCTGCAAATGTGTCTGCATTAAACACATAAGTTCCGCCCTTAAAATTAGCCTGCCCGTATATGATAAGGTTATTCAGGGTATAGTTTGCACTGTCATCTGATGAATTAAAATTGATAGTGTAAGCTTGTGAGCCGGATAAGTTATCATCAAAAGTATACGAACCTCCATCTGTAGTGTCGAATGTTAATATTACGTCACTTCCGTCAACATAGATTGCTTCGTATGTTCTGGTTGTGCCGCCGTCGGTTGTTACATAGTTTCCTGAAAATACGTTGTCATCGCCTTCGGAGATGAATGTTATACTTGAGGTTGTATAGACAGCACCGCCGTGAGCATCTGCGGAACCGGAAACGCTGTTGTTTTTAAAAGAGCCGTAAATGTATGATATGGAACCGGTATTATAGATAGCACCGCCATAAGTATTTGTGCCTGAAACGGAATTTCCGGTAAAGTTTCCGGTGATAGTGCCGATTGTTCCGCCCGAGTTTGCAATTGCGCCGCCGTATGCATTTTCACCGCTGACGATGTTTGAAGTAAAATCGGCAATCAGTGTAGTTATGGTTTTTTCGTTATATAATGCTCCGCCCTGACCGGTATCAGTTGCGGTTACGGTGTTGCCGCTAAATGTGCCGGTCAGTTCCGTCACTGTTCCTAAGTTTGCGATAACTCCGCCGCCTGCGTATGTACCGTTTGCCTGATTTTGCTTTGCTGTCATTTCAATATAATTGATTGTACCGGTGTTATAAACACCTCCGCCGTATGAGGTTTGGGCTGTCGTTGTGTTACCCGTATATGTTCCGCTTAAATATACAATTGTTGATGTTTCGCTGTTTGAAACGGCGCCTCCATATGCGGCTGTGGATGACATAACGTAGTTGTTAGTGAATGTTGTTCCGACAATTTCCTCCAGTACACCGGCATTAGCAATTGCACCGCCCTCTGCATAGGTCTGTCCTATTACGTAGTTGCTTGTAAATATTGTTCCCTCGTGTAATGACAGAGTACCCGAGTTGTATATTGCACCGCCATAAGCTTTTTCACCGTCTGTATTTACGTAATTTGATGTAAAATTAGCGGTAATTGACAAGATTGTGCCGGTGTTATAAACAGCTCCGCCGTATGCGCTTGCGCCTGATGATTGGGCGTAGTTGCCCGAAAATACTGTTACAATATTTGTTATTGTTCCTAAATTGGCGATAGCACCGCCGTATGCATCACTTGCTGCTGCAACGGCTCTGTTTGATGATATTTCATCTGCTATTAATTGTCCTATTGTTCCCTTTGTGTTCAGGTATATTGCGCCTCCGCCTGCTGTTGTTGAGGCTATTGTGTAGTTGTTAATCAATGAACCTGAATATTCTTCTATTGATGAGCCTGTATCACCATATATAGCTCCTCCCAGTGCAGAACCGCTGCCGGTTGAGTAGTTGTTTGTGAAATTTGATATCAGGGTTGTTATTGTTCCGCTGTTATAAATTGCTCCGCCGTACGATTGCGAGCTTGCGTTTCTTGTAGAGTTTGTTGTGAATGGTGCCGTCAGGGTTGTAATTATTCCGCTGTTATACAAAGCTCCGCCATAGGCAATAGTTGAGCCGCTTGCATAGTTATTTGCAAAGGATGCATCTATTGCAGTAATTGTTTTTGAGTTATAAATTGCACTGCCGTATGCATCTGCCGAACTTGAGATTGTATAATTTGTGTTGAAGGCTCCGTCAACAAGTGATATGATACCGCTGTTATAAATACCTGCACCTGCTGCCGTACTATATCCCAGAGCATAGTTGCCGGTAAATGTTGACTCTATCCCGTCAATTGTTCCGGCATTGTATATTGCACCGCCATACACATTCCCCGATGTATTTTGGGCGGTGTTTGATGTAAAATCAACATCAATTATACCGGTTGAACCGTCAGTGCTGTCCGAATCTCCTATCACACCTGTTGAGAGGTTTGCAATCGTTCCGCCCGTGCTTGATGAGGTATCTGTAATATCAGCAGTGTTATTTTGGATTAAAACATTGTTTATATCAAAGGTTCCGGAGTTATTAACAATTGAGCCGCCGTATGTTGACAGAGCATTTACCATTGTAACATCTTGAATTGTTAAAAGTGCATTTGAGGGAACAATAAATCCGGCATAAGTGTTTTGATAGTCAACAATAGAGCGGTTATTAGCCCTGTCTGCCGTGCCTAAAAGATACATTTTCCCTGTCGTTCCTGTCAATCCCGTATCTGCAATGACTGCATAAGTTTCCTCAGCATCAGAGATAACAAAGTACCGGTCAAATTCAGAGTTTAGCTGATTAACCTGCGAAAGTGAGTCATATGCGGTCACTTTGCCCAGAATGATACCGTCCCGGGTGTCATTTACTCTGATACCTATTGTTCCCGTATAATCATCAGGGTGCAGAACATAAGCATTTAAGTCTTCATCAAAATAATCTTCTGCCGTTACAACATCTTCATAATATTCTGCAAGCTCATCTGATATAGCTATATAAATCGGATCACTGTCTGTCGCTCTGTTTAAGATGATAACTTCCGAGTCATCTCTAGAGATATCTGTTTTTTCAAGACCGTTTAATTGTGTCAGGATAATAGTGCCGGAGGAGCCGGAGCCTGCGTATATACTGTCAGATGTTCCGGATTCGTATGACAAATCCATATTAAGGTAAGTATTTGCACCTTCTGTTATCGTCAGTTTGTTGAAAGAATAAGTGATTGTTATATTATCTGCCGTTGTTATTGTTATATTATCAAGTGTCACATTTGAGTTTGAAATAAGGTTATATAAGAATATTTCACCTGTTCCGTCAGATGATGTAATAAGTGTTGAATATCCGCTCACACCGGTTATATAATCGCTCAGAGTCCAGCTTCCGTTGTTGTCTGCCTGAATGGTCAGCGTAGCTGATGCATCAGCTACGTATATTGACTGATAGTCAATATACGTTCCTCCCGTAGTAGTAATATAATTACCGGCAATGGTGTAATCAGCACTATCAGCGAGGAGTGTTAAATCCGCAGTTGTGTATATAGCGCCGCCCAGTGCGTTAGTGCTGCCGGATGCGTAGTTGCCCGTGAATGAGCCGGATACCGTGCCGATTGTGCCGGTGTTATATATCGCTCCGCCGTAGGCATAAGAAGCATAAGAATATGCATAGTTTGTGGTAAAATCACCCGTAATTGATGTTATTGTACCTGTGTTATTGATAGCGCCGCCTGTTGAATATGCTGTTGATGTCGTAGCTATTGCACGTGAGGCATTTGTGCTGAAATCTCCGATGATTGCACTGAGTGTGCCGGCATTGTATATCGCTCCGCCCTGTGCATAGGTGTAACCTCGAGAATTGTTGTTTGTAAAATTACCGGTTAGGGTTGTTATTGTTGAATACTGATTAGTATAAATACTCCCCCCCTGTGCATAAGAAGAAGCAGAGTAAGTGTAGTTGCCCTCAAAGTCAGCGGTTAAGTCAGTTATGCGGGCTCTTGACAGGGATGTTCCGACCAGTGCAATCGCTCCGCCCTGTGCATAAGAAGAACTTGTATATGCGTAATTATCGCTAAATAATGAGTTTGTAAGGCTTGATATTGTACCCTCCAGATAGATAGCTCCGCCCTGAACATAACCGCTGTTGCCAAGAACATAGTTCGTATCAAAATCACCGCTTAAATTTGTAATAACAGCACTTGATGTCATTGCCGCTATCGCTCCGCCCTGTGCGCTTGAAGCTGTTGTTTTGCCGTTTGCCTGCATGTAGTTGCCGCTAAAATCAGCAGAGATTGTGAGTACTGTATTACTCAAATAAATCGCACCGCCGGCACCGCCGTAGTTGCCGGAATATGCATAGTTGCCGCTGTATGTTCCGGAAATCTTAGATGCCCGGCCTGTCAAATACACAGCTCCGCCCGATGTTTGGACTGATGATGAAGTTCCGTATGCATAGTTATTTGTAAAATCAGCCTCCAGATTTGAACTTATTGTACTACCCTGATACAAAGCTCCGCCAAGCGCATAACCCGAGTCACTTCTTGCATAATTACCCGTAAAACTTCCGCTTATACTGCCTATTGTTCCTGTTGAATATAATGCACCGCCCGCTGATTCAACAGATGATGTGCCTGAAGATAATGCATAGTTACCGCTGAAAGTTTCCGATACAATCTGCGTTATTGCACCCGTACTGTATAAAGCTCCTCCAAACGCATAATTGCCGGCTGCCGTTATGCTTGAGTTAGAAAATTCCCCAGATAAATATGTTATTGTTCCGGTTGAAGATACTGCACCGCCGTATAAATTTGAGGATGCCGAAATTACGTGATCGGCAAATGCAGTATTCGTCAGGGTTAATGTTCCTTCCGAATTGATTACCGAGCCGGAAGTGCCGGAAGTTGTGTTAATTATATTAACATTGCTTATGCTTAAAACACCCTCCTGCGGAAGAACAAAGCCTGTATATTTATTAACGTAATCTATTGTTGAGCGGTTTCCCGAGCTGTCCGCCGTTCCGGCAACCGTCATTGATGTCAGTACTGCCGTTTCTCCAGTATCTTTTTTGACGGTATATGTTGCGGTTTTGCTGCCTATATTAAACACTCTGGCTTCTTGTATTATCAGTTGGTTTAACTCCGACAGCAGGTCTGTATTATCCTGTTCAACAATATAGAGTGTATCATTTGTCGTATCTGTTGACCATAATCTATAGGCTGTACAATTCGAAATTTCATAATCATAATCAACAACGGCGGGTAAAATCACGTTAGTACCGTTAAACGAAGAATCTAACGTCAGCTGAAGACTGCCTCCGTTGGTATTAAGTATTTGATACCAACCCTCAAGCACGCTTCCTTCTGTCCAATTGATATTCCTCAGATTAATTTTCCCTGATGAGCTGCTGCCGACAGTCAGTGTATCATATTCCGTTGTCGATGTTATATCAAGATATAGGTCGACACTTGATGATGATGTCAGGTTTTTTATATCATAATTTGTTGAAGTTCCGTCATTTATGAGCAGGTGACCCGAATTTGCTGTCACATTTGCATCAGAAAAAGTTTCTTCCTGAAAAGAAACATAACAGCCGTTGATAGATACATTTGAGTTGTAAATAACATTATAAAGGTTTATATTTCCGCTGCCCGTGAAGTTAACCGTATATTCGCTCGAACCGTCAAAATCATCGTAAATATTGTAGGTGTACCAGTTTGACATACTGAATGTGAGCGTGACACCCGATGCACCGACATAAATGAAGTTACTCGTCTTTGTAACTCCGCCGTCGGTTGTGACATAATTACCTGATATGGTATGTGTTCCGCTGCTGCCGAAAGTAAGACTTTTTGTCGTATATATAGCTCCGCCCTGTGCTGTTTCGCCGGAGGCGTAGTTACCCGTGAAATTTCCCGTTATTGTTCCCATTGTGCCGGTGTTATATATAGCTCCGCCCTGTGCTGTTTCACCGGAGGCGTAGTTACCCGTGAACGTACAATTGTTAAGCGTCCAGCTGCCGGAGTTATATATAGCTCCGCCTCTTGCTATTGTATCACTTATTGCACCGTTGTAATAGAAATATTGATTATCTGAAGACGTGCCTCTTGTGGATGTTATATAGAGTGCACCTCCCTGTTGTGCGGTGTTATAATAAAAATTGGTATCATAAAAATATGCATAACTTTTATTGGCAAGATAAAGTACCCCGCCGTATCCGTCTGCGTTGTTATTTGAAAGGTAACCGTAGCGGAAATACATGCTGTTGTTTGAAGTTGAGGCTGCATTAAACACGGCACCGTTTCCCTCCGTACAGGCATTGATTATTTTTACATAACGAATATCAATATATGCACCGGATTGATCCAGAACAAAACCTGAATATGTATTATCATAATCTATAGTCGAATAGTTCGGACTTGAGCGGTAGCCTTCTATCCATAAATATGATGAATTCGCAGTTGAGCCGGTATCTTCTGTTACGGTATATACGTCGGTGTTTGTTTCAAACATAAAATGACGGGCATCTGATGTTGAATATTGATTTAATAATGCTAAAGTATCACGGGCGGAATAATCATTAACAACAACAGAGATACTGTCATTTGTTGTATTTGTTGTTGCAAGTGAAATCGTGAATTCCGCAACGGTATATTTTTCATACCAGTAAACAATAGGGTTAACTATACCGCTGGTATATGAAGTAATACTGCTGTCAAGTGTGAGCTGTATATTGTCATTCTGAGCCGATAATAGCTGATACGTTCCTGATTCGGCATATTCGTTCAAAAATGAAAGATTAGATACAAGGATTGTTCCCGATGAGCCGCTGCCGACAACAAGCTTATCGGCTGTACCGGTTGTGGAATCGATATCAAAATAATATTTAACCCCTGATGCCGAGGTTAACTTATTTATCGTGTAACTATTAATTTCACTGTCGGTAAGGAATATTTTCCCGCTGTTTGCAGAAAAGCTTATACCGTCATCGGCAAATGTATTTGTACCTATTGTCAGGTTCGTTGTATCAAATGTAACAGTATTGGCACCGGTGATAACGGAATTATCTCCAAGGAATAATATATAAGAATTTGAAGCACCTGTTATTTTAACGGTGTATCCGTCAACACCGTCAATTCCGTCATATATCCTCCAAATTGATCCGCCGGTAGCACTGATTGTAAGAGTTGACTCTGCATTTGCCATATATATTGCATTATAGACTTTTGAACCGGAGCCAATCTGGGTGTAGTTACCTTGAATATATCTGTTGTAACCGCCTGTAGCATATAAAGCTACATCTCCGGTAGAATATATTGCTCCGCCTTTAGCATCGGTTGTTCCTTTTGCCCAGTTGCTGTTCAGGCTTGAATATATATTGATTGTACCGGTATTGTAAATAGCACCGCCGTATGCATAATCACCTGCTGCATAGTTTGTTTGCATTATACCGCAATTTACCTGTGATATTGTACCGGAGTTATAGATTGCGCCGCCCATTGCATAGCCGCTGCTTGCCGATACATAATTGCTGACATATCCTGTATTCGTTCCATCCACCCAGTAATATGTATAGTTTATAGTTCCTTCATTATATATTGCACCGCCCATAGCATTGCCCGTTGCTGCAACAGCGTAGTTACCGCTAAAATAAGATCTGATATATGATATTGTTCCGCTGTTATATATTGCTCCGCCTGCTGCATCAACGTTGCCTTTGACATAGTTATAATACATAAACGCCACCCAGGAACTTATGCTTGTGGCTGATGATGATGTACCTGTGATGTAAGTAATATTACCGCTGTTGTATAATAATCCGCCGTAAGCCGAACCGCCGGTATCTGTTATTCCGTTATATCTTGAGGCGGAACTGCTATTGGTATGAGTTAAATCCAGTGTTGTTATCGTTCCGGCATTATATACCGCTCCGCCCATTGAAGCTTCGTCAGATGCCGAATTTGCACTTATTGTATTGTAGCACATCTGCAGCCAGGTATCGGATATTACACCGTTAACATCATTGTATATAGCTCCGCCCGCACCGTATGAAGACTCGGAGCTGGCGTAGTTGTATGTGACTGCGGCATTTATGAAGTTTATTGTTCCGTTATTGTAAATAGCACCGCCGATAGCACTTGAATTTGTTGACGTGGCATAGTTGCCGTAGAATTTCATGCTGACATAATATTGACGGTCTGATGAGTCGTAAATATTGGTTATGTCACCGGTGTTATAAATTGCACCGCCTGCAGCCTGCGCATCAGTTGAAAATGCACTGTTATAGTTGAAATATACAACATTAAAATATCCGCCCCACAACTCATCTATTGTGCCGCCGTTATATATCGCCCCGCCGTATGCCGTTTCTGTATCCGATACTGCACTGTTGTAGTTGAATGTCATATAATAAAAATAATCAGAGTCATTCGGAGAGGATATTGTTCCCAGATTATATATTGCTCCGCCCGTTGATGAGGTATTGGTAAGAAATTTTATGTTCTGCAGTGTCACCGATGATGATGTTCCGATATAATATCCACCGCCATATAAACCGGCAATGTTTCCCTGAACAATTGAACTTGTGGTATAAGAGCTTTCATTCCCGTAAATTGTTGTCGCACTGCCGGTTGTATTCTCTATTTCCGTT
Organism: Candidatus Gastranaerophilales bacterium; assembly: GCA_021205645.1. Taxonomy (GTDB): domain Bacteria; phylum Cyanobacteriota; class Vampirovibrionia; order Gastranaerophilales; family Gastranaerophilaceae; genus UBA2883. Next base: position 22,413 of record JAJPXE010000135.1, read on the forward strand.
CCCAGAACAAGACTCACTCCCGTGCCGGCATAAACAGCTCCTCCGCTGCCCTCTGTTGTATTATCCGTGAATTCCGTATCTTCCGCCAGTAAACTTGCCGAATTTGCAATATATATCGCACCGCCTCCTGCAGCAGAGCTGTTGCCCGAAAATATTGAATTGTATATTTCCAGTCCCAGATAGTCTATCGTGCTGCCGTCCGATTGCTCAATTGTGTATGCCGCCGCACTGCTGTATATAGCACCTCCGCTGCCTGACTGTGCCGAGTTTGATGTAAAATCCGCAAAATTGATGATTGATGCACCGGTCGTATATATTGCACCGCCTGAATTTGAAGCTGAATTTGAGGTAAATGTCGCATTATGGTCAGAAATTAAATTATTCCAATCATCTTTTGTTCTTGTTGAATTTAAATATTCCGTGTTTATTTTTAGCGTACCCGTATTATAAATCGCTCCGCCGCCCGAGCGAGTTGAGGAAGCGGTTGCCCAATTGCCGCTGAATACGGTTTCACCTGAAAGAGTAAGCTCGGAGGTTGTGTAAATTGCTCCGCCGGAGCCTGCATAGTTTCCGTCAAAGGTGAATTGCGTATGATAATCTGCGGTGATTGTTCCGGTGTTGTAAATTGCACCGCCAAGTGCTGCGTATGTTGAAGAATTATCACTCGAAATTCCGTTGCCCCAAAAATCCGCACTCAACGGGGTTGACGTACAGTTTTCGTCACTCCAGAGAACGGTTCCGGAATTGTAGATACCGCCGCCCTCGTTAGCATAGTTCCCGCTTAGTACAATAGAGGCGGCGGTAATTACGGCGGTTCCGGAATTGTAGATACCGCCGCCCTCGTTAGCATAGTTCCCGCTTAGTACAATAGAGGCGGCGGTAATTACGGCGGTTCCGGAATTGTAGATACCGCCGCCGGAGCTGCTAGAAGAATTTTCTTCAAACGTGATTGAACTCGCACTAAGATTGAGTTCTCCCGTGCTGTATATCGCTCCGCCGCTGACAGATGCCGTGTTAGAATCAAATAACACCGTGCTGCTTGCAGTTGTGGTAGTCGATATACCGTCTGTGACCGTCGTTGTGCTTCTGTCCTCAATTGTCAGAACGGAATTAGCTCCGCTGTATATCGCTCCGCCGCTTCCGGATGCGGTGTTTGTGGTGAATGTTACGTTCCACAGTGTGATTTGTGATGTTGATGCCGCATCATCAGATGTGCTGTATATTACAGCACCATTTGATGATGCGGCATTTAAAATTTGAACACCGTCTATGTATAACCTTGCACCTGCCCCCATCACAAAACCCGAATATGAAAGCTGGTCGGATTCGTTAAAATAGTTTATTGTCGGATATCTTGTGCCGCCCGTTATACCATCTATATAAAGCGCACTCAATACCGTGGTAGTGCCTGTATTTGCACCGACTTCGTATGCATTATACATATTGCTGAACACAAAATGACGCTCATCCGCAGTTTCAAACTGGTTCAGGGCGGAAAGTAAATCCGCACCGTACTGATATGAGATATTCAATGAATCATTTGACGTGCTCGTTGTCGCAAGACGATAAACATATCCGGTGGAAATCTTTGTATTCCAGCTCACTACCGCTGTCAAAAGGGTCATTCCGCTATTTAAATCATCACCTATCGCAAGTTGAATATCACCGTTCTGTGCATATAATATCCGGTATGTGCCCAAAAGCAAATCCTCCGAATATTTAACCGAATTTATTGTTACCGTACCGGATGAGCCTGAACCGACCGTTATTGTATCAACTTCCCCGCTGTCAGAATCAATATCTATTGTATAAAGCATTGCCTCATCTGATATAAGTTTTGTTATTGTATATGAAGTTATTGAGCCGTCCTGTAATACAAATGTTCCGCTCTCAGCGTTCAATACTGTGTCGACATCAGAGAATGTATCCGCTCCGGGGGTAAATGTGACACCGGTTATTGTTACGTTTGCATTTTGCAGCTCTCCTGAAAAATTTACTACACCCGTGCTGTCTGTTGATTTAAAAATTACATCATAAGTTTCAGAACCTGAAAAGTTGTCTGTAATAGTATAGCTGCCGCCCTCAAGCAAAGAAAATGTCAGGGTGATATATGGCGAATTGACATATATAGCCTGATAGTCTTTTGTTACCCCGCCATCAGTTGATACATAGTTCCCGCTGATTTCATAATCGGCATTTGTTGCCGAAAAAGTTAAATCAGCCAGTGTGCATATTGCCCCGCCGTATGCACCGGAGGAGCCGATTGCATAGTTGCCGGTGAATGATGCCGAAATTGAAGCGATTGAACCGGCATTATAAATTGCACCGCCGTTTGCAAACAGAGCTGCCGAAACATAGTTGTTCTCAAATGTTCCCGTTATACTTCTGATTGTTCCGGAGGTTGTTATTGCACCGCCCGAAGCGTTATAAGATGTCGAGGTAGTATAGTTACCAGTAAAATTACCGGTTATTGTATTTATATAACTGTTTCCGGAGGCGTTTATTGCGCCGCCTGATGAGAAAAGCGTTGTCTGCACATAGTTCCCGCTGAAATCACCCGTAATGTAGTATATTTGTGAATTGTTATTTATTGCTCCGCCCCCGCCGTATTGTACTGCAATTACGTAGTTATTTGTAAAATCACCCTCTATTGTGTTTATATAACTCTGATTTTCTATTGCCCCGCCGTATGCATAATATGATGATGAACGTGCATAGTTACCCGTAAATGAAGCATAAATATAATTCAGTGTTCCCGTATTAACAATCGCACCGCCTAACACGGAATCAACATTGTCATATCCGTATGCATAGTTTGTTGTAAAAGAACCGTATATTTCTGTTATTGTTCCTCTGTTATAAATAGCACCGCCGGATGACAAACCCGAACGGTTTAAACTGTAGTTAGATGTAAATGATGATTTTAAAGTGTTAATTGTGCCATAGTTATATATTGCACCGCCCAGCACTTCCTGACCGGCCGAACCATCGGTTACGGCATAGTTTCCTATGAAATCTACGGTTATTTCACCATCAACATAAGTACCGTCTTCATAGTGTCCGAGCGTTCCCTGATTATAAATAGCACCGCCATATACAGAATAGTTATAAGCTTCCGTATAATTGTTCTCTATCGCTCCGGTTATTTCATATATTGATACTGCATTAAAAATCACTCCGCCCTGTATTGTTCCGCCGGTTGAGTATGTGTAATTTCCGGAAAAATCACCGGTTATTCCCGATATATTTGCACTGTTATACAATACCCCGCCGAATATATTCCCGCCCGTACCGGTTATTGTGCTGTTTGTAAAACTTGCACTAAATGTCGATATATCCGCTCTGTTTGTGAAAACTCCCCCATATACCGTTGAACTTGCCGCTATTGATGCCTTGTTTACCACTACATTATCTAAAACCAGCACTCCGGTGTTATTAAACATTCCGCCTGCCGATTCCGAATATGCGTTTGTAAACGTAACATTTGCTATAGTCAGAGTGCCGTTTGACGATATGATAAATCCTGAATATTTTCCGGTATAATCAACCGTTGAATTTGATGAACCCGATGTGACACCCTGAACATACATTTTCCCCGTCAGTCCTGTCGTTCCCGTACTTGTTATTGCAGTATAAATCTCATCTGCACCCGAAAATATAAAATATCTGTCCTCGCTGCTTTCAAGCTGATTTATCATCGCAAGGGCGTCCATCGCCTCAAGTTTGCCGAATACAATACTGTCCTTGCTGCTGTTTACACTGATACCGACTGTTCCTATATAATCTGTCGAATAAACTATGTATGTATTAGACGGGCTGTCAAGGTAATCATCCATATCAACATCATACAAAAATTCATCATATAGCTCCTGTGAAATTTCTATACCGATGCTTGAACTGTCATCTTTGTCTAAAACTTTTATGGTTACTGTTTCATCTGTTATATCGTCTTTTTCGACCCCGACAATGTCATATATCGTTATGGTGCCGGTTGAACCGGATGTGACGGATATTACATCAGAGGTTTTGTCTGTGTAAGAAACATCTAAAATAAGATTTGTTTCTGAGGATGTGAGCGTATTAAATGTGTATGTCGTATAAGTATCATCATTTGCAACATTGATAATAACATTTGAGGTTATTACATTAGCATTGTCTATCTGAGTGTACAGGTTCACCTTGCCTGTTCCGTCAGAGGACGTTATATAGACGGTATATCCGTAAGCACCGTTTATCGGGTCATATAATGTCCAGCTCCCGCCGTTTTCTGCCTGTATAGTCAATGTACTTGAATAGCTGCTCATATAAATTGCGTTATATGTTTTTGAAGTTGAAGTTGTTGTCTGCGTATAGTTACCCGAAAAAACGTAATCCGCATTATCGGCAAGAAGTGTTAAATCAGTTGATGAATATATTGCACCGCCGTATGCAATTGTACCGGTCGCATAGTTATCGTAAAATGAGGCGGATATATAACCTATGGTTCCTGTATTATAAATCGCACCGCCATAACCGAAGTATGATGATGTTGAATAATTGCCGCTGAATACTCCGCCCTCAATTGATGTTATTGTTCCCGTATTATAGATTGCACCGCCGTATGTGGAGGAACTTGCGGCGGTTGTCATGTTAGATGTAAAGTTCGTGCCTGAAATGGTGTTAATCGTACCGGTGTTGTATATCGCTCCGCCTGAAACGGCGCTGTTACCCGTGAATTCCGAATTAACTATACCTGATGTACTTGAGACACCTACTGTACCGGCATTGCTGATTACACCGCCGCTAAGCGAAGATATTGCATTTTGAAAACTTACTCCGGATATGTCAACCGTTGCCCCTGACGGGATTACAAAACCGCTGTACGAGTTCCCGTAATCTATAATTGAGCTGCCGCCGCCCTGTACATACATTGTACCTGCTGTTCCTGTCGTACCTGTGTTTTGGGATACAGCATATGTTGTTCCGCTTTCTATAATGAAATACCTGTCTATATCGCCTGCTGCTGTATATTGGTTTACGGCGGCAAGGGTATCGTACACTTCAATAAGACCGATAATGATACTGTCTGCAGTGTCATTTAACGAAATACCGAAAGAACCTGTAAAATCACTTGAACTCACTGTATATACCTGATTTGCGCTGTCATAGTAGTTTTCAATCGTGATTTCTTTGCTAAATTCCGATATAAGTGCACTTGAAAGTGCTAAGACTATATCATCGGAACTTTCATATCTTTCAAGCAGTTTTGCAGTGTATGAATTTTCAATTAAATCATTCAGGTCAAAATCATCAATTGATAAATTCCCGAGAGTGCTTACAGTGATTGTACCGGAAGAACCCTCGTTTACAAGTAATATGTCCGTTGATAAATCTCCGCCTGTAAATTCAGCATCAAAAGAATAAAGAACAGATGAACTTGATGTCAGTGTTCCGACACTGTAGACTGTTGCTGTATCATCAAGCATAGAAATACTTCCGCCGGCAGCATTGAGTGTTGAGTATGTAAAATCAGCACTTGTTGAATTTCCGGAAGCATCTGTTCCTGTCGAAAGAATAAGATTCCCGCTGTTGAGGGTAATTTGAGCATTGCTTACGGCATTTTTAAAAGTTATCGCTGAACTGCTATCGGTTGTGAGCTCTATTTTATAGCCCGTTTCTCCGTTTATGGCATCATCAAAGACAATACTTCCGGAGTTCTGAACGGTTAAAGTTAATACCCCGCTTGAAGAGGAAATGTAAATTGCCTGATAGACTTTTTCAACTCCGGATGTTATGTAGTTTCCGGAGAATGATGTTGTTCCGCCATCGGCATAAAGATTAAGAATATCCGCATAAATTGCCCCGCCATACTGTTCGGCGGAGTTGCCGGTAAATACGACATTTGTAATGGTAACCGCTGTATCGCTGTTGCCTGCAGCAACATAAATCGCTCCGCCCGATGTTCCGCTGAAACCGGAAATTGTTGATATATTGCTTAAGGTAAGAGTTTGACCGGCAGAGAGAACAAATCCCGCAGTATTTGAGCCTGTTAAACTGTAACCGTTGCCGTAAATCGTTAGACTTGAAGATTGTTGTGCGCTTAAATCTTCATCGGCTGTTATTGAAGCATTTAATTTTATCGCTGTTGTTTCGCTGTCCTCCAGTGCTTCATTCAATCCGGTAAATTCAGACACATCTTTTTCCTCTGCAAGCAATAATTCGGGGCTTGTTGTTGAGTATTCGTACAAAGTGTTTATTGCTGAAAAATTAAGAATATCCGCACTCGTATGATAAGCCCCGAACGCACAGGCATTCGCCGCCGTAAATATAAGTATTACAAATACAAAACTTATAAATACTTTCTTCATACGCATACTCCGCTCCATCTTGCTAAAACAGAGCTTCATCTCAGCCGGATATTCTTTCTTTATTTTCCGTATCCGAATATCCCTCAAATGATATCCTTATACGGTTTTACAATTTTACTCAACAATAAACTGTATACTATTATTATAATATATTTTTTACGCTCATGCCAGCAGTACATGTT
>JAJPXE010000053.1 GCA_021205645.1 Candidatus Gastranaerophilales bacterium
GATAAAAATAATGCGGTTATATTATCTTTTCTGGGTCTTTTGTACCTGAATACGGGATTATTCAAAAAAGCAGAAAAAAATCTTGAAAAATCAGTTAATATCAAACAAAACAGAGCCGCAACGGAGGGTCTTGGACTTGTAAAATTTTATCTGGGCAAGTATAAAGAAGCCGGTAAATACTTATCAGAAGCTATTGAGAATAATAAGAGTTTTGATATTTACGACAAATACATCAGAACTTTAATAGAGCTGGGTTCATATTCAAAATCATATGATTATGCGATAGAATGCTATAAAAAATATCCGCTAAAAAAAGAATCGCTTGATAACCTTACATTGTGCTGTATTCACACCGGCAGACTTAAAGAAGCAGCAAAATACAGTGAACAATTAGTGAATAAGTACCCCAAATACGGCATGGGCTGGATAAGATTTGGACTTATAAACGAGATGTTCTATCATAATGAAACACTAGCCAAGAAATGTTATCAAAAGGCATTAAAATACGGCGAAAAGTATGATGCATATTATAATCTTGCAGTCAACGCAAACAAAGCAAGGGATGTTAGAAAAGCAAAATACTATGCAAAAAAGATTTATAAATATTCATTTGATAAAGGGGCAATGAATTTTTTATTTTCAACAATATATTTCCAACAGCGAAAATTCAAACAGGGGTTCAGATATTACTCAAAAAAGGAATTAAATATCGACCCGGCAAATCCTGTATCAAAGCTAAAGCGGTTGTGGGACGGAAAAACATACAGGAATGAAACCCTGTTGATATATTGTGATCAGGGTATCGGTGATATTATTATGTTTTCCAGATACCTTCCGTTTTTGAAAAAAAAGTTTAAGAAGATAAAGGTTTTTACGAGTAAGTCGACTGTTGAGTTATTCAAACGTTCTTTTAGTAAATATTCAAATATGCAATTTATCGGGTTTAAAGAGCATTTTCCGGTATATGACAAATCTGTGGTATTATCAAATTTGCCATATTATCTAAAGACGGATATTGATGAAATCCCGTCCAAAGACGGTTATATAACATTTAATATTAATAAATATAATGAATACAAGCAGAAGTATTTTAATACCGGAGAGTTAAAAGCCGGGATATGCTGGGAGGCAGGTGCAGCAGGTTGGCGGGAACAGTTAAACCGTACATTGCACATTTCTTTTTTTGAACCGTTATTCGGATTAAAAAACATTCAATTCTACTCTTTTCAGGTAAACCCGAGTTTGAATAATTATAAAAAATACGAGAATTTAATTGATTTAGGCAAAACCTTTAGAGATTTTGATGACACGGCAGCAGCATTGAAGAATTTAGACATACTGGTTACAGTTGACACATCTGTCGCACATCTTGCAGGTGCTCTCGGGGTTAAAACGTTTATGCTGCTGCCGTATTGCCCCGATTGGAGATGGTTTGACTGTGAGGATAGTACCGATTGGTATAATTCCGTTAAGATTTTTAAACAAAAGGAAACATTATTCTGGGATAATGAAATAGAACGTATAAAGTCAGAGATTTCTAAAATGTTATAAATTTTGATAAAAAATCTAGCCTGTTGTTTTATCTGACATAGTAATTTTAAAATCTTAATTTTTCATTAAGAATTATAGAATTAATAAAAATTTGTTATAAAGTTATAATTGTACATAAAAAAAAATACCAAAGGAGGATAAAAAAATGAGTATTAAACCTTTAGCAGACAGAATAGTAATCAAAGTAATAGAGGACACGGAGCAGACATCGGGCGGAATTTTCATCCCTGACAGTGCAAAAGAGAAGCCTCAAAAAGGTGAAGTTGTTGCCGTTGGTTTGGGCAAAATCGGTGAAAACGGCGAAAGAGAGCCAATGGACGTTAAAGTAGGTGACATTGTATTATATGCAAAATATGCGGGTACAGACATCAAAATGGATGGAGTTGAATACAAAATTCTGTCTGTTAAGGATGCACTTGCGGTTTTAGCATAAATTAAGAAAAACATTATTATAAAAAAGGAGAAATAGAAATGGCAAAACGTATAGTTTTTGAAGAAGAAGCACGCAAATCGCTTCTCAGAGGTATTGATGCAGTAGCAGATGCGGTAAGAGTAACATTAGGACCAAAGGGCCGCAACGTTATTCTGCAAAAGAAATTCGGAACACCTCAAATTGTTAACGACGGTGTTACGATTGCAAAAGAAATAGAGCTTCAGGACGGGTTGGAAAATTCGGGAGCACAGCTGCTAAAAGAGGTTTCATCAAAGACGAACGATGTAGCAGGTGACGGAACAACAACAGCTTCGGTATTAGCTCAGGCAATAGTTAAAGAGGGTTTAAAAAACCTGACGGCAGGTGCTAATCCGATGTCAATGAAACGCGGTATTGATAGAGCTGTTGAAATAGCAGTTAATAAGATTAAATCAACAGCAAAATCAGTAGATACAAAAGAGGGTATTGCTCAGGTTGCAACAATTTCATCAGGTAACAATCCTGAAATCGGTAATCTGATAGCAGAAGCTATGGACAAGGTCGGACATGACGGAGTTATCACGGTTGAAGAGTCAAAATCTTTCGGTACAAACCTTAAGGTTGTTGAGGGCATGCAGTTTGATAAGGGATATATATCACCTTATTTTGTTACAGATGCGGAAAGAATGGAGGCTGTACTGGAAGATGCATACGTTCTTTGTGTTAACAAGAAAATCAATTTAATATCTGATTTAGTTCCTGTATTAGAACAGGTTGCAAGGGATGGACGTTCTTTGTTATTGATAGCGGAAGACGTTGAGGGTGAGGCTCTGGCAACATTAGTTGTAAATACAATGAGAAAAGTATTAAGAGCAGTAGCCGTAAAGGCTCCGGGATTTGGTGACAGAAGAAAAGCAATGTTGGAAGATATTGCTATTTTAACCGGTGGTGAAATGTTTACCGAAGAGCTTGGTATTAAGTTAGAGAATATTACGACAGACATGATGGGTAAAGCTAAGAGAGTGACTGTTACAAAAGATGAAACGACAATTGTGGTAGGTGATGAAACGAAATCTAATGTAGCAGAGCGTGTAAAACTCATCAAGAAACAAATTGAAATGTCTGATTCCGAATATGATAGAGAAAAGTTGCAGGAGCGTATGGCAAAGCTGTCAGGCGGGGTAGCTGTGATTGAAGTTGGTGCGGCAACAGAAGTTGAGTTAAAAGAAAGAAAGCTCAGAATAGAAGATGCTTTAAACGCAACAAGGGCTGCAAATGAAGAGGGCATTGTTCCGGGCGGCGGAGTCATGTTAATCAGAGTTCAGCAGGATTTAGAAGAAAAATTATCTGATTTAAACTTTGATTCTGACGATGAAAAGAGTGGTTACAAGATATTGACAGCCGCATTAGATGTGCCGTTAAGAGCAATTGCATGCAATGCCGGTGCAAAATCCGATGTTGTGGTAGACAATGTCAGAGGCGGCAAGGGTGCATACGGTTATGATGCATTATTGTACAGATATACTGATATGTTTGAAGCAGGCATTGTAGATCCTGCAAAGGTAACCCGTTCAGCATTAGAGAATGCGGCATCAGTTGCATCAATGTTATTAACAACCGAGGCGGCAGTGGTAGATATACCTGAGGATAAGTCATCATCTGCAGATATGTCGGCAATGGCAGGCATGGGCGGTATGGGCGGCATGATGTAGCGAAATTTCATACGGATGTATAGCAACGGGTGTAAATTGTGTAACAATTTACGCCCGTTGGTGTACATTGAGTTTAAAAATTCAGGTGAGGTGATATCTGTACAAGTTCCGGAATACAATTCATTTACCCTGCGGGTAAGGTGATAACCATGCAAATTTCAGTGCACAATACATTTACCCCTGCCGCAACAGTGATTATTACCCATACTCAAATATTCGACTATATCAAATATTCTGTCATCCAAAATTGATTTTATTACAATCGGAAAAAGCTTTGAGCCAAGTTCATTCAGTTCATCTTCAAGCTGGTCATAATGGGTAAAATTATCAATCAATACGGGATATTGAGCCAAAATTATGCCTGTATTCATATTATATACCGTAACACCTGTGACCTTTACACCTGCAAGATAGGCATCTTTTACAGCGGTTTTTTCTGGGAATGACGGCAATAACGAAGAATGCAGATTGATAAAATTTCCGCCAGCAATAATATCTTGCGGGATTTCGCCGTCATAGTCAGATATTGCAGTTAAATCAAATCTATTTTCATTAAAAAACGCTCTCAAATCTTTATTATCTGATATAA
>JAJPXE010000061.1 GCA_021205645.1 Candidatus Gastranaerophilales bacterium
CTTAAATAATATCGAGATTTTTCCATTGAATTTTCCATTTTACTCTTTACCCCTATAAAAATTCTGCTATTTCTAAATCAGCAATCTTTTCTGTGTTCTCATATCCTACTGTCGATTTTTCAAGCAAATTGATAATGCTCAGGCTATCTTTATATTTTTTCATCAACTTTAATATTAACGTGCTGTTTCTCGCGTTCGCTGATAATATTAATGAGTTCCCCGCATTTATATAATTAGAAAACGTCCTGACAGCATTATCTTCAAAAAGCAAATCCAGCGTACTATCCGGCGTCTCACATATAAAATAGGAACTGGTATGAAAGTAATCTAGGATAGACAGCCGAAACGATAAATCCAAAAAAATTCTTTGAGACTCCGACATATCATAATAAGTTTCTCTCTCAGAACCGTTTAACTTAATCTTAAACAGTCTGTTTTCCTTATCTCCAACTAATTTTAATGTCACTAACTGATTCTCTCCAAAAAAAGAATTTGCATATTTTTTAAAAATCCCATAGTATTCCTGAAAAACTTTTTCTACGCTTTCATCAATTTCTTTTCTCATTTTAATTTCTACGGATTTTGCTTCTTCCAGTTTTCCTAATAAGTCATTTTTTTCCAGTTCCAGCTTCTGATATTTTTTATAATTTTCATCATCATTCTGATCCAATTGCCTTTTTAACTGGTTTTCCCTATTCAATAATTTATTGAGTTCACTCTCATCATCTCTTACCTGTCTCTTTGTTCCTGCAATCTCTTTTTGCAAATTTTCATAATTATACTGCACAATATCCCTTTCCTTTTCCTTGTTTCTTATCTGGATATCCAGTTCTTTTAAATCAATCTTCTCCTTAACCTTAAGCTTTTCCCCGCAAAAAAAGCACTGCTCAATGTTTTTTGGAGATACCACCCCTTCACTTCCACAAAACGGGCACTTTCTATGACGAATTGCTGATTCATATCGTATATATTTTTCCTGATATTCATCCGGAAATATATTAACATACCATTTTCTATCCAAATCTGACAGTTCTTTCACGCAATACTCGTATTGGATTCTGTTTTCTATCCTCTTCTTATCCAATTCATTTAACTGATCATTCTGCCTGCGTAAAGATTCTTTGCATTTGTCAGTATCTTTCGCAATTTCCGTGAGTTCCTGCAAATATTCCTCACGATCCACATCCTCTTTCTTCCTTATTACTTCATCTCCCAGAAATTTCTTTATAAAGGACATTTCGTAGGTTTTCAATCTCGCCTGACTATCATACATTTTTACCAATTGCTGCGCTCTTTCATACTCCAAATACCTGTCTGAATCCATAAAATATTTGGCAATCAGCAGCTTCCCCGTATCCTCATTCCAAAAAATATACTCCCTGTCCTCTGTAAAAAACATGATTTCATTCATCATGACAATCAGAGAATTCTCATCCGGCAATCCTGTCGATCTCATTAATAGCTGATGATAATTATAAATCAAATATGATTCCAGATTTTCCTTCTTCTTAGAAAAAAACTTTGTCTCATAAGTTTCATAATTAATTTCCACACCATCGATTTTCTTCCCATTACAAGAAGCACTGATTAAAGAGTGTTTATATAAACTGTGCTTTACATCGTACTGATCATCATTTATCGTATAACGCAGCCTCACATACGCCTGTTCATTAAGTTTTCTCATTCTGTTTCTGAAAAATCCCTTATCATAAACCGGCCGTCGTTTTTTTTGCTCTCCCCCATAATTTCTTGATTTCTGAGCACCACAATACGGTCCGATAATTGCGTATTGGATCATAGTAAGCAATGTGGTTTTTCCTAATCCATTCGTACCGTAAACAATATTCAATTTTTTATTAAAATCAATTTCCATTGGACATTTATATAAATCATATCCTTCAATATACATATATTCCAGTTTAGGCAATGGATATTTCCTACTCATCAGCTTTCACCTACTTTTCCAAAACAATCACGCCCTCCAGTAAAGAGCGAACCGTATCCTTTTGTTGCGGACTTGTTTTTAATTTTCTAGCCTTTCGTATCTCTTTTACATAATATCCTTCTTCCTCTGCTATTGAAGCACAAATTTCCAGGGTATTCACCAATACATTAAAATATGCTGAATTTGATACATTAAAATATATCTGACCACCCTTTTTCAGTTTTTCATAAATTGATCGAAATATATTTTGCATATCAACAAAATAAAGGCGTATCATATCTATAATCGACTCATTCCATGCCTTAGTTTCTTTAGCTGCTTCTTTTAACATATCTAACGTGACTATCAAATCTTTATTGTCAACACTAGCTTTGTCTTTCCATTTTATTTGCACATGTGATCGCAAAGTTTGTTCCCTTAAATGCCGAATTTCTTCAATGTTTGGTGTAAATCCAAGCGTTTTTAGTTCCAGCATATAAGTATCAGTATAATCTCGTGAATTCAGATAAGGCGGTGATGTTATCACAAGATCAATAGAATCATCCGGTATCTTTTCATCTATCCCGATTCTGGAATCCTGTTTAAACAGCTTCTGTTTATTATCTACTCCAGAGTGATGTAACGAATTTTCTACATCCATCACAAATTCATTTTTTACTTTATCATCAAATTTACGAAAGACATCATCCTCCGTAATCACTCTATCCTTCCAATCCTTTTTATAAGACAGACATTTACCATTTCGATACAAGTTACTGACATCTAATAATATAGCCGCTAACGCTACCGTAAATAATTCACGGTACATTTCATCATTAATACCATTAATCGCACAATACAGTTTTTGTACTGCCATTCCCACTTCTGCATTATAATTCCACTTTTTCTGGTCATCACTCTGATACAACGTCTTAAATTCTGATTGTAACTCGACTGTTTCAAACTCATTTCTCTTATCTGTGATAACCTTAAGCCATTTCTCAATATTCTCAACTTTATATTGATTTTCCAGCTTTACACGCGCTACCAAATACATTAGTGGATTCACTTCGAAAGAAAAGCACTCAATTCCAATATTCTGCAATTCTAATGCAGTTGTCCCGCTGCCTGAAAATGGTTCAAGACATACCAATTCCTTCTTATCCATTTCTCTAACAATCGATTGAATAAATTCCTTGGAATAACCTTCGACAAACGGATACCATCGATGAAACGGCTCAGTTTTATTCTTATTAAATTGCATAATACGTCCATAAACGTCAAAATAATCCGTATACTTATACACAACCGTTCATCCTCCATGTTATACATAACTTCTCTTCCATGCTATTTTTTTAACACATTCGAAACCGTAGATTGAGATATATCTAACATTGCCGCTATGGTTTCCTGATTAATTTTTTGTCTGGATAAATCTTTAATAACCTCATTTCGCTGTGTCGTTGACATGATTTCTGGCAACTTATAAATCGTTTCAGAAACAACACCTGACGCAGTAACATTCTTTATTAATGTAGTTCCGTCATCCAATACCGCTCTTGCAATTTTTGCACCATTCTTTTTATTAGGTTTAAATGCCAATGATACTACATTTGCACTTGTTTTTCCTATCTTTTTTAAATCAGTACTTTTAAATACATTCATCAAACTTGTTGTCATATATGATACACCTCAAAAATATTAAATTGATATTAATATAATACCATATTGATATTTTGTCAATGTAGTTATATGTGAACTCTGCATAAAAGTTACACTAAAGCCTGTGAGGGCGGATTCCGCCCTCTTTTGGGTATAAATCAGACATTCAGAAATGTAAGCAGTTCCTGCAGGCTCTTACCGCTTTTCTGGTATGCTTCCATGATCTGTCTGGTCACCTGTTCCTGCTTCAGTTGCTGTAGTTCGAGCTGTCTTGCTTTGAGGGATTCTTCTTTTTCCTGAAGTTTTTCCAGCTCTTCCTGGATCTTGTTTAACTCTGTGCCAATCGAAATCGTAGAACGCGTCCTCGCCATCGTAATCATCCTCCTCTTTGGTCTCGTTCTCGGTATCAAGCAGAGACTGGTTGTTTGCCAGAAGTTTTCCTATTTCAACAGCAGCTTTGTCAATGCTCTTTTCGTTCATACCGAAAGCGCTGAGTATTTGTTTCTGCTTTTTCGATACAGCATGATCCAGTTTATACTGTCCCTTGTTCCTGCGCCCCATCTCAATCTTTTCGAGCTCGCGCAGGGCTGCCGGAACGGTCAGATAGTTGGCTTTAACCGTAACTGTAAAACCACACGCCAGAGGGTAAAAGCAAACCGCCTTTCAGCGGTTC
>JAJPXE010000130.1 GCA_021205645.1 Candidatus Gastranaerophilales bacterium
GTTTATACTGAGGGTTCTAAAATCAAAAATAAAGGATAATAAATTATGTTAAGTAATGAAGAATTAGAAAATTTAGAGAATATCTGTAAAAAAACAAGGATAAACATACTAAAAATGGTACATAATGCTGCATCAGGACATATTGGCGGTGCACTTTCCGGAGTTGAAATACTGAATGTACTCTACAACAAATCGCTCAATATCAGCCCTGAATGGAAAAAATCTAAAGATTTTGAACAGCGTGACAGGTTTATACTTTCAAAAGGTCATGCCTCTGCATTGTTGTATTCCGTACTAGCCCAGCGGGGATTTTTCAAGGAAGAAGAATTGATGACATTTAGAAAATTTAACAGCAGACTTCAAGGTCATCCATGTTGTAAAGCATTAGATGGCATAGAGGTTTCAACGGGTTCACTCGGCCAGGGGCTTGCAATCGGCTGCGGTATGGCAGCAGGGCTGAAAATGGATAATAACCCCGCAAAAGTGGTTGTTTATATGGGTGACGGAGAATTGCAGGAAGGCTCTGTATGGGAAGCATTTATGCAGGCTTCTCACAGAAAATTTGATAATATTATTGCTATTATTGACAGAAACGGGCTGCAAATAGACGGCAGCACAGAATATATAATGTCACTTGAACCGCTTGATAAGAAACTGGAAGCTTTTGGCTGGGAAACTGTTACAATAGACGGTCATGACCTTAACCGGATTTATGAAACAATGGAAACCGCCAAAAAAGCAAAACAGCCGTTTGCAATAATTGCAAACACCATTAAGGGCAAGGGAGTATCATTTATGGAAAACAATGCCGGCTGGCATGGAAAAGCACCGGATGATGAGCAGTTTAAACTTGCTCTTGCCGAGCTTAAGGCATAAAAATTATATGACATATCTGCCGGTTTTATTCGGAAGGATATTATATTTTGATTATGTGTACTTATTCTGCAATTTGGAATTTTTCTGTAGATTTTATACTGATTTTATTTTTTCCAAATCCTTAAGCATGAGCCATCTCGGCTTGCCCTCCTCTGTCGAATGGTTACGCAGCAGATACGACGGATGAAAAATCGGCATTGAATTATATTCCCTGCCTTTGATATTGATTTTAAGCCATTCGCCGCGTATTTTTGAGATGGGGGTTTTTACGGGATAAAACGAATTTAGTGCGGTTGAGCCGCAAAGTATTATTACTTTAGGATTAACAATATTTATTTGTTCTTCAATATAAGCCCTGCAAGCGTTTTTTTCGCTGTCTTTAGGAACACGGTTCTGCGGCGGGCGGCATTTTACCGTATTTATTATATACAAATCTTTTTCTCTTGAAATCCCGGATTTCTCTAAAAATTCATTTAAGAGTCTGCCTGCTCTGCCAACAAACGGGATACCCGTCAAATCTTCGTTTGCCCCCGGAGCCTCGCCTACAAGAATATACTTTGCACTGTCCGGATTACCGTCTGAAAATACTAAATTTATTCGGGTTTTACCCAGCTCGCATTTGTTACAATTAAGGCATTCTTGTTTTAATTTGTCCAGTAACTCACTTTTTTCCATATTAGTTCCTTACGGGTGAAGAATTGCTATAACAGAATTCTGTGTAAAATACTTGTTCGCACATTCCATAATTTGTTCTGCCGTTACGCTCTTTATTTTTTCACGCATTGTTTCATAATAATTAAACGGCAGATTATTTATTCCGTAATATGCCATTGAGGTTGATTGTTGGAAATTTGTTTCCACTATGAATTGATGTTTGCCGAATATATTATTTTTGGCATTTTTTAATTCATCATCATCAACCGGTACAGTTTTAATCCTGTTAATTTCACCGGCAAATCCTTGCAGACAGGTATCAATATTAGACGGTTCCGTTGCTATATATATGCTGAAAAGAGCTGCCAGTTCTTTTATTTCACAGGAAGTTCTGACTGTATAGGCAAGTCCTCTCTTTTCTCTGAGTTCTCTAAACAGTCTTGAAGAAAGCCCGCTTGCACCGAGAATAGTATTGATAACAAGAATTACCGGATAATCGTTCTCGCTGAATGTCGGCACCAGCCAGCCTTGAAGAATTTGTGCCTGCTGGGCATCTTCTTTTATCACTTCAACTCTCTTTGGTTTATCAAGAACAGGACGTTCAATACTTTTAGAAACTTCTTTTTCGTTTATAAGCCCACTGAAACTCCGGTTCAAAAGACTGATTACTTTATTTTCATCGACACAGCCTGCAACAGAAATGACTTTTTTGCCTGTCGAAATAATTCTTTTATATGAGTTTTTAACATCTTCTTTTGCTATATTGTCAATACTGGCGAGAATATTTGTATATGTGTGTCCGTAGTAGTGGTTTTCATAGGCTGTTTTTACAAATGCATCGGACACTTTTATCCTCGCAGAGTCAAGCTCCGCTACAAGTTCACCTTTCATTTTTATTTTTTCTTTTTCAAATTCTTCAAACGTTGAATTTTTGATAATATCTTCAAGTATTTCGACCGATTTTGAAAAATCTTCATTCAAACACAACAATCGAAACCTAAGATAATCCTGTTTCATGTCAGCAATAATTTCAATACCGTTTTCATCAAGAATTTTAGCCAGTTCCTCATTGTTATATTTTTTTGTTCCCTGAAGGAGCAGCCTTGTCATCAGCGAATATGTTCCTGCGGATTTTTCTTCATCATTTATGGACATATTCATTGTTAATGCCATTCTCGGAGTTTCAGAGTTATATTTATAAACGGCTCTGATACCGTTATTTAATTCAAATTCTCTCATAACATTTATATTTAACCACAAAACTACCGTGTTGCATAGAGGATATTTTCATTTGTAAATCAGACGTGTTTGGAGTATGGTTGTTGTATGAGCATCAGATTAAATAACTTTTCAATCGGAGATAACAAGCTAACGATACTGGCAGGACCTTGTGCTATTGAGTCGCAATCCGTACTTGATGAAACAGCCCTGGAACTCAAAAGAATATGTGAAAAACTTGATATAAACTATGTGTTTAAATCATCTTATGATAAGGCAAACCGTTCATCAATAGAGTCCTACAGAGGTCCCGGGATGGAAAAAGGGCTGGAAATGCTTTTAAGCATTAAAGAGCGTTATAATCTTCCGATTGTGACGGATATCCATACTCCCGATCAGGCTGAACCTGTTTCAAAAGTTGCGGATATACTGCAAATTCCCGCATTTTTGTGCAGACAGACAGATTTACTCGTTGCAGCGGCAAAAACAGGAAAAATAGTTAATATTAAAAAAGGTCAGTTTCTTTCGCCGGAGCAGATGAAACCGCTTGTAAAAAAAGTTGAGGACAGCGGCAGCACCAGAATTATGCTTACAGACAGGGGTACAACATTCGGTTATAATAATCTTGTAACGGATTTCCGCTCAATTCCGATTATGCAGGAATCAGGTTATCCGGTAGTGTTTGATGCAACCCAC
Organism: Candidatus Gastranaerophilales bacterium; assembly: GCA_021205645.1. Lineage (GTDB taxonomy): Bacteria > Cyanobacteriota > Vampirovibrionia > Gastranaerophilales > Gastranaerophilaceae > UBA2883. Next base: position 3,445 of record JAJPXE010000130.1, read on the forward strand.
AGTGTTCAAATGCCGGGGTCTAACGGAACATCAACCGGCGGTGACAGAAGATTTGTTCCGCTGCTTGCTAAGGCGGCTATGGCTGCAGGAGCGGATGTTCTATTCTTTGAAATTCACCCCGATCCGGAATGTGCACTTTGCGACGGTGCTAATATGCTCTATCTTAAAGATGCGGAAAAAGTGTTCTCTATCTGTAAAGAAATTTATGAGGCAGTCAGAAAATGATTTTAAAAAAGTTCGTAGTCGGTGATATGGCAAACAATAATTATTTATTAATGGATAACGGCGAGGCTGTTCTTATTGATTGTACGGGTGATATTCCCGAAATAGATTCGGTTTTAAAAGAAAACCACACGGAATTAAAATATATTCTTTTGACTCACGCTCATTTTGACCACATTGCAGGAGTTAAAAAATTGCAGGACAAATATGGAAGTAAAGTATGCCTGCACGAAGACGATAAAGATTTTCTGGAAAACACGGATAATTTTATGCGGACATACGGTCTTGACCCGATTGATATCCCGACAATTGATATTTATCTCAAAGAGGGTGACAAAATCAAATTCGGCAATGATGAACTGGAGGTTATACATCTTCCGGGACATACCCCCGGCGGGGCGGGGTATCTCATTGATAATATGATTTTTTCAGGTGATACAATATTCTTAGGTAGTGTCGGCAGAACGGATTTGCCGGGAGGGAATTTTGATACTTTAAAATCAAGTATTAATGATAAGTTGCTTAAATTGAATGACAGCACTATAATATACACGGGACACGGCTCGGAAACATCTGTTAAACACGAA
>JAJPXE010000055.1 GCA_021205645.1 Candidatus Gastranaerophilales bacterium
ATTTCCTTATTTTTAACCTTTTTCCTTTAATATTTTTTTATTTTACTATTTTCAAACTATTTTTACTTCATTCTAATCTTATTTTCTTATTTTAAATTGGATTATCTGTTTCAAAATGCTATAATAATTTGTACATACATTGTCAAGTGATTTGGCAAGGGAGGTAAAAGATGCTTATTGGCGAGCGAATTAAACGGATTCGTACATTTCGAGAAATGACACAAAAGGAATTAGGAATAGCCATGGGATTTCCTGATGGTAGTGCTTCCGTGAGAATTGCACAATATGAGAATTGTGTTAAAGTCCCTAAAAAGGCAACTGCTGATGATCTTGCCAGAATCTTAAACTGCAATCCTAAAAATTTTTACTCAGACAGCGATTTAAAAGGTGCAAGTTACATCATGATGGATTTATTCTGGCTTGAGGAATCCGTTGGTGAGACCATGTACATTTTTCAACTAGAGAAATATAACGACAGGGACGACCCTCGTATCGTTCATGGAAAATTCAATGATTATAATTTTGTCGGTGGCTATCCGCCAGTTGCTTTGGCTTTCAATTATAACCTTATCAATGATTTTATGAGGGAATGGGCTACTCGGTATAGTGAATTGAAAAAGAAAGAGATTACATGGCAGGAATATTTTGAATGGAAAATCAACTGGCCTGCAACGTGTGACGATGGAGGACGTTTTGAGCCGTCTTATCAATGGCGCAAAGAAAGCCAGCACCCATAAGGCACTGGCAACGCTTTGGCAACATCTGATAACCCTCTGATAACAAATTTTGTACTCAAAATGCACTCAAACGGTATATAAAAATGCCCGGATTCCTTATAAAATAAGGCTTCCCGGACATTTTTCTGTTTACTCGAACTCGCAAACTAAAATCGAGTTCTATACATTTTTGTATCGGCTATTTGTCTCCATTTGATTTCATTTGTTCTCAGCTGTCCACTCTCTATGGTCTGTCCAGACTGATGTTATCATTTTGTTATCACAAAAATGTTATCAATCTCACTTATCTCTGTAATGGGAACCGCACTGGACGATTTTCATGACATCCCCTTCAATACGATACACAATACGGTTTGCATCGTCAATCCGGCGACTCCAGTATGCTGACAGATCACCGCTCAATCGTTCTGGCTTTCCTATCCCATCATATCCATTACGTTCAATATCTTTGAGCAGCTGCAATATCCGTCTCAGAGTCTTTTTGTCCTGCTTCATCCAATACTCAAAGTCTTCCCATGCTTCATCGGACCATGCCTTAATCATCCAGATTTACCTCGTGTACTGTACCTCCGGTTGCTTCCATCTGCGCTACAGAGCGACGAAGGCGCTGCATATTGGCATCTGAATAAAAAGGATCAGCAGATACTTCAAACGGAATCCGTTTCTCTCTGCCAAGTTTCTTCAAGTACACATTGATTGCAGCAGACAAAGACAGCCCAATATCAGCGCAGGCCTCCTCTGCCATTTTCTTTACATCATCCTCCACACGAATGCTAATCTGTGCCATAAAATCACTCCTTTCCTGCATGGTCTTATTATATGCCATTAAGAAGCATTTGTAAAGCATTTTTCTATACATTTTCATGCCATCAGAAAGGCGGCTATCATCCAAGAAAACTTCATGTTTATGAAATGTTTCAGAATGACAACCGCCCGAAAAAATATAACTTGAAATCTAATGCTGTCTCCACTTATTCATCCAGCGTGTCCCTTTATGTATCATGTAAACTGCTATCATTAACTCTACAAGACAAACGACTGCCGCCGTCAAACTTGTCATAATTCGCCTGAAATTCTCCTGACCTTCTCCGCCAAACTGTGCGATCATTGCGGTCTCCAAGGCAAGCATTGTAACCATTGAGGTTGTCAGCTTGACCGCTTTTATTGCTGATAGAACAGGGCTTTTATATTTTCGGTATCGAATCACATGAATAACTGCGTTTATCAAAGAATAAAATGCCATTGCCGCCATTGCATAGATCAGCATTCCGTCATAGTGATAACTCTGATTTCTGCATACAATATATGCGCACTCAGCAACAAGCACGAAATTAAGCAACAGCAAAATAATTCCACAGTTCCTGTATTTTTGATACTCTGCTTGATAGTTTATCCTACCTCGATTTTTCGCCAGATCATGAACCAAAGAAGATTTCATTATAGTTAAAAAGAAATAATATCCACTCAGGTAAATAAACCATGCCGTATGATTCAACACACCCATTCCAATATTCGTAAATACATATAGGACATTCAATAACAATCCCGGAATGGTAGTTACCATCGTGCGTAAGCGTATGTCTGCATGCAATTTGTTCCAAAGAGTGTAGCTTTGCAGACGCTCCTTCATGTGACGACTCATCCGCCCGAACGCTATGCAGGTAATCATCAGCGCGTATGCAGACAAACAGTATACAGGAATTTCCAACATGCTAAGCCGTTTATATCTTTCGCCATATAGAAAGAAAAAGACCAACAAAGCAAAAGAGGGAACAGCGATCAACGCCGTCAGCCACGCTGGAAGGGAAAAGATTTTTTTGAAACAATTACATATTTTTATTTTCATTCAACATTGGTTTCCTTCTTCCTGTCAACACACATCATAATCAAATCCACCATATCCCCTATATCCTTTTGGCAGTCATGTTTCACCCACGTATTAACCATTGCCAGAATACCTTCCAGATAATAAACTATCACATATTCCGTGTCTTCCTTCGCAATGCCATGTCTCTGCATTACCGGTGCGAGGATGTCTTTTTTCAATGCATCAGTGTATCTGTCCATGCCGATTGTATGGCCATTCTTCAACGCTGCCTGGAATAATCTCCGGTTTTCCTTTATAGAAGTAAGCCAGGGGATCAGATACTCTGCATTGATGAAATACAAATCATTTTTGTCCATGGTGGAAACATCCTGAATATGTGCTTCCTCATCGAAGTAACCGGACATCGTATTTGAAATGTATTCCGCACTCTCCCTGAGCAAATCGTTCATTGTCTCATAATGAAGATAAAACGTCGAACGATTCACTCTGGCTTTCGTACAGATTTCTTTGACTGTTATATATTCAAAATCCTTCGTCTCAAGAATGTCAAGGAAGGCTTCCACCATTCGAACTGCTGTATCATAATATTTACTTTCAAATTTATTCAATAAAATCACCTTCCCTGATTACTCATACATTTGTGTTATTCAGTCTTTTCGCTGATCTCATTCGCAAGCCTGATAATATCACCGGCATATTTATCCATCCCACGCTTCTTCAACTTCTTGTAGATTGGATAATTGACGCTGACCCCGGCAATACCAATCACTCCAATGATTATACCACAGATAAAACTCATCTGTGTGCCACTTCCAATTACACCCATTGAAAGGCACATACCCATTCCAAGCACCAAAGCGGATACTACCCCAAAGGTATATGCAAAAATATTCGCTGTGCTTTTTGCCTTGCGATCCAGCTTCCTCAAAGCGACTACTTTGGATGTCTCCTTTACGGAATACTCATTTGCGACTGACTCTGCATAAATTTTGTCTGTGTTCATGTTCTGAACCTCTCTTTCATGTTTTATGCATTTATCTTAGCATCCACTCTGATTCAAATGAACAACACGTTTTTAAAAAAATGTCGAGTATTTGTTCAATCACTATCAACATCACATTACGTATAAATCAGCGTCGAAAGTATAACCTCCTCTGCCGCATTCCGAATATTATTAACAGCGCCGACCCAACCAAGCTGATCTCTGGCTTTAAGTGCTTCGTCCACATCCTGCTTTTCCATCATCTGCTTCATCAGACGCTCCAACTGTTCATGAGCAGTATCGTCAATCTCATTCAGATGCTTGTTCAGCTTCCCTTCCTGCATCAGTGTGATATACAGGCTGCTTCGATACTCCTTCAAGTAAGATTTCCGCAGCATTCCATACTTCCCGTAGTGTGCCGGTTCCTCCATAGGCAACAGTAATTCCGGATAATACATTCCGTCCTCTCCAAGGACATAAGTTCCTCCCATTTTCTCAAATAATGATTTCATCGTATCTCCTTCCTGCCGAACATATTTTTGCCGCGCCATTTTGTAATTTTTCATATCGTGTTTCTTAGTTCTATCTCTGCTTGCTCAATTCCTCAAAATGAGGATTTGAGCGCAAGTGGACATTTTGTCCGTTTGCGGTGCGATTTCCTTTCATCCCATGCTCCT
>JAJPXE010000139.1 GCA_021205645.1 Candidatus Gastranaerophilales bacterium
TAGCACTTCACTCCTGCGGAGCGGGTGCAACGCAAAGCAGTTGCACCCGCTCCGCCCCTCTCCCCAAAAGGAGAGGGGAAAAATCGACTTTAGCCCTCTCCGGACGGAGAGGGCGGAATTTGTTGATGAGTGTTAGCGAATTTACAAATTCGGGTGAGGTGATGACCTTGCAAACTTCGGAACATAATTCATTTACCCCTGCGGGTGAGGCGATAGCCTTGCTTCTAATCGCACCCCACCCCTAACCCCTCCCCGTCCGGGGAGGGAAAGTGTTTCGGACGAGGTGATAGCACTTCACTCCTGCGGAGCGGGTGCAACGCAAAGCAGTTGCACCCGCTCCGCATACACCCTGCCGAAAATCCGCTCTCTTGAAATTCCTTTTCGCTCATGCCGTCTTGGATTTGCTCCACGCTCACAGAGTTTCGCCTATAAGCCTTGCGGCTTAGCCGGCTCAATCTGCTCGCTATTCGGAATTCGTTTCACTCATTCCGTCCGCAAATCCGCTGTCACTCGTTCGCCTGACGGCTGCCCTCGTTTCGGCATTCGCTTACCGGACTACAATTCGTTTCGTCCGTACGGAATTTCGCTTTTATTCCGTTTGGTATTATGTTATATTATATTTATAACTTAAGAAAGGAGAATGCTATGTGGGAAAAAGACCAGAATATTTACGAAATTAAAGAAATCAGAACAAGATCTTGCGTTTATTTCGGCTGCGGCGCTATTAATAAAATAAACGATATCGCTAAAGAATTTAAAACAAAAGGATTTGATAAAATCATTGTTATGTCCGGAAAAAATGCATACAAATCAACAGGCGCATGGAACGTTGTAGAAAAAGCCCTGTTATCAAACGGTATTAAATATGTCAATTATGACAAAGTTACACCAAACCCTACCACGCAAACTATAGATGAAGCTGCGAACATAGCTAGAGAATTCGGAGCAAATGCTGTTATTACAATAGGCGGCGGCTCACCAACCGATGCAGGCAAATCCGTCGCAATACTCTTAAAATATCCTGATAAAACAGCCGCAAACCTCTTTGAATTTACGTTTACACCCAATGAGGCAGCTCCGGTTGTTGCAATTAACCTGACTCACGGAACAGGCTCCGAAACCAACAGGCTTGCTGTTGCTACTATTCTGGAAAAGAATTATAAACCGGCGATTGCCTACGATTGTATTTATCCGCTATATGCTATTGATGACCCTGAATTAATGACAGGTCTATCACCGAAACAGACAAGATATGTCTCCATAGATGCTGTTAACCACGTTGTTGAAGCAGCAACTACAACGCTGTCATCGCCGTATACGATTACTCTTGCAAGAGAAGTTATTGAACTTGTTTCAAAATACCTGCCGAAAGCTATCAAAAACCCGGATGATTTAGAAGCAAGATATTTCTTATGCTATGCAGCTATGATGGGCGGAGTTTGTTTTGATAACGGACTTCTACACTATACCCACGCACTTGAACACCCTTTGAGTGCCGTAAAACCGGACTTTTCACACGGTTTGGGACTCGCAATACTCCTCCCTGCGGTTATCAGAAATATTTATTCCGCTAAATCAAATACTCTTGCCTATATCCTTGAACCGATTGTAGAAGGCTTGAAAGCTGACCCGTCCGATGCAAATAAAGCAGCAAATGGAGTTTATGAATGGTTAAAATCAGTCGACGTGCCTAATAAATTGAAAGATGAAGGATTTACAGGAGACGATATTGATAAATTGACAGAGCTTGTATTTACAACTCCATCATTAGATGGTTTGCTTGCTATAGCACCGACTAAAGCAACAAAAGAGGCTGTTGCCGCAATGTATAAAGAATCTTTGTAAGATTATTTTAAACGGGCGGAGGTAATGCTCCGCCCGTTTTTTATAAAAAAATCTCAACCGTTCGGTTGATGACTTTTTGAAATTTATACTTAATAATACTGTTGAAGGGGAATATGTGGTAATGTTTAATAATTTAAATACTGAAAATATAATCACTAAATCTCAGATGTATGAACAAATGCAGCCGGATAAAATTCTCGGCGACAGTTTTGCTAAAACCATTAATTATCAGGGTATCCATAATAATTTCTGTCTTGATATACCTGAAATTATTGAAGAAGAACAGCACCAGCAGGAAAGACGGGACGATATTGAAAGATTTACTAAACTGGCTCTGTCAGATATGGATTTTGAGGAGGATAATCTGCTCGTTAAAAAACTTTTTACCGGTAAGGGTGTTGCGGATATATTTGAAGATGAGATTATATCTTCATTATCAACCAATCAAGAACTTCTTAGTGACCTGAATTTATTATAATGCTAAAATTGTGGTGGATGTTTAAGAAGTTAAAGAAATTTTATTATACAAAAATACTTGGCAAAAAGTATTATCGTACCGGTCAATGCAAAGGCTGCGGCAGGTGCTGCCGCCAGATTTATGTCAAACACGCCAAAGGCGTTATTAAGGATGAAAAAGATTTTGAGAACTTAAAGTATCAACACAGGTTTTACACATACCTGAAAGTCACAGGCAAAGATGAGATAGGACTTATATTTGAATGTCAAAATCTGGATAGCAAAACGCATTTGTGCAAAATCCACAAAACCCGTCCGGGAATATGCAGACGCTATCCTCAGGAAGAAATTTTCGGCATTGGCGGAGCATTATCAGAAAATTGCGGTTTCAGCCTTATACCGGTTGAAAGCTTTGACGAGGTGTTTGAAAAAGTAAAAAAACAATCAGATAAAAAGAATTTTTGGGCAAGATTGATTAGAAAATGATTATTAATAAAATAAAAATTTTTCAAAGATTTTTCTGTAAACTCAAACAGCAGTTTTTGTATTTTTTTCCGCTTCCGCAGGGACAGGGCTCGTTTCTGCCAACTTTAACAGCAGGTGTCGAAACAGACTTTACAGACTCTTTTTCATTCGCCTCAAGTATGTCCAGAGATGTCGAAAATACCGTGGAATGATACAAAACAGATGTCGATGAATAAATCTTACGTTTCAAAAACTCTGATTTATACACTGATATTAGATCATCAAGCGTATAATTTTTCTCAAGAATTTCATTTATTTTATCTGTAAAATTAGGATATTTTGAAGCAATTCGCTTAATTATATTATCCGATATTGCATCATTTGTCAGAAAATAATTAACACAACCTTTTACATCCTCCACTTTTGAGCTGTCCTCAAAAATCATACAAAAAGTCTTGTAAAACGGTATTGAATACAGCCCTAATTCTTTATCAAAAATAACTCCGACATCATACAATTCCGTATGGGAAGAAAATCCGCCCAGAGAATTTTCAAGGAAGTTGTCATAACTGTTATTTAGTTCTTTAATTGCAAAAAATTTGTATTGTTCAAGCGGTTTTGATGCTGTTATCATGTCAAAATCTTCAAGTTTATCTTCGTCATTCAATATCCCGATAACTGTATCGGCATATCTGTTGGTTGTGATAACCTCATCACTTCCGAAAAGTTCGACAAACCTGTCATACATCTTGCTTATATCCGATTTAATCTCGTTTTCTTTTTTCTTATTATCTTCATAAACAAGCCACGGTGACTGAACGATTTTAACAATAGCGTACCTGACGGCTTCCTTGACTTTTGATGAAGGAAGCATGTTATCAATACCGAGTAAGTAGTATTCGTTTTCGTGCTTAAAAATTCTTGCTACAATAAACTCTCCTATACCCACCCCCCTAAAGCTCGTCATTTTCGTTAAAGACAGCACCGTGTATTGTTTTTCATTGATTAAGTTGAACAGTTCAAACCCGTTTTTGAGTATTTTTTTAACCCGAAACACCGAATACTGTGCATTTAACAGACTTCTTGCGATTTTAGGGTTCTTAAGTTTTTTATTGTTATTGAAAATTTCAATGACAGATTGAGCAGGCTCACCAAGATTACGTTCAAAAACATACGGAATAAACAGTTTTTCCATCTGATTAGGTGTTGCATTAACAGCACTCATTGTAGATAAATATTCATGAAAATCATCTTTGGTTGAACTGTCGATTTGGACAAATTCAAACAGCTCTTTTATTACATTATTAATATCATTTAATTTTTCAATAACAGTCATTGTTCTTCCTCTTATTATTTAATATACATTTTACGATACAATAAT
>JAJPXE010000079.1:0-2188 GCA_021205645.1 Candidatus Gastranaerophilales bacterium
GATAATACCGGAGCAAAGCGTATATCCATTAAGACCGATCATCAGATTTAACATAGTTGCCCTGTCGTTTGCTTTGATTGTCCGAATATATTCATTTGTGCTTAGAATTTCTTCTGCAAAATAGAACGAACTGGTATCTCCCTGTTCAAAAGAAAGACAGGGGTAATCTGCAAGTTCTTCAAACCGAATGGATTTCTGTTTTGAAAGCGGATGTCCTGACCACATGTAAACATATACTTTACAATCAATCAAATGATGAAATTCCAGTCCTGCGGTGCGCAAAAGTTTATTGATTGCGGCACGGTTAAAATCACTGAGATACAGAATGCCAATCTCGCTTTTCATAGATGCAACATCACTAATAACATCTTTTGTTTTTGTTTCGCGAATAGCAAATTCATAACAGGATGTATCAAATGTTTTTACCATCTCTACAAATGCTTTTACAGCAAAAGAATAGTGTTGCGTAGATACCCCAAATTTCTTCTTCAGGTTTTGAGGATTCCCATATTTTTCGACAAGCATTTCATACTGGCTGTATAGCTGTTTTGCGTGCTGTAAAAATTCTGTTCCATCGGCTGTCAGGGTGACACCGCGTCCGCTCCGATTGAAAATAGTAATGCCCGTTTCCTTTTCGAGCTCCTGCATGGAGTTGGTCAAAGACGGCTGAGTAATATATAAAATTTCTGCAGCCTTGTTCAGAGATCCACTCTCGGCAATCGTAATTGCATAATGTAACTGTTGTAATGTCATAACAGACCTTCTTTTCTACTGCATTTTCACTCATAAAGGTGTTTGCTGAAATAACGATCTCCGCGATCCGGCAAAACAATAACAATATTCCCTGTTGCCCCACCGCTAATCAATTTTTTTGCCGCTGACAGCGCTGCGCCGGAAGATGAACCTGCGAAAATTCCTTCTTTTGCCGCTAATTCTCTTGCCCCTTCAAAAGCTTCTTCATCGTTTATTTTTATTATTGTATCCACAAGAGTCATATCCATTGTCACCGCTATAAAATCATTCCCAATTCCCTCGATATTGTATCCTCCATGTTTTCCGCCTCCTATTGTTGAGCCTACCGGATCTGCAAGGATTCCTTTGATGTTTTGATTCTGCTCTTTAAGATACCGCAAAATACCGGAATATGTACCGCCACTGCCTGCTCCTGCTACCAAATAATCAATATTTCCCTCCATGTCCCGATAAATCTCCGGTCCGGTCGTTTCATAATGGGCAAGCGGATTACTCGGATTTTCAAACTGTTTCAGGGAAACTGCATTAGGGATAGATTCACGCAGCTCCTCTGCTTTTTTTGCTGCTCCGAGCATTCCGTCTTCTCTCGGAGTATTGACAATCTGTGCACCGAGAGCCCGCATCAGTATCTGCTTTTCTTCGGAGAATTTTTCCGGCACGACAAAGACCACTTTATAGCCGCGATTCAGTGCTGCAAATGCAATGCCAAGTCCCGTGTTTCCCGCCGTTCCCTCAACAATTATTCCACCGGGTTTCAGCAGGCCTTTCCTTTCTGCATCGGCAATCATATACTGTCCGATTCTGTCCTTAACACTTCCTGACGGATTATAGAGTTCCAGCTTGGCAAACAGCTGAACCGTATCCGGAAGGCTGAGATTTTTCAATTTAACAACAGGGGTATTACCAACAAGATCCTGCATAGAAGAGTAAATAGCCATATCACTGCATCTCACTTTCTGCAATCGCCCGATCCAAATCGTCAAGCAAATCATCAATATTTTCGATTCCGGCGGAAAGACGAATCAGGCTATCACTAATTCCCACCTTTTGTCTTATTTCGTAAGGAATGGATGCATGGGTCATGCTTGCCGGATGGCAGACAAGACTCTCTACACCGCCGAGGCTTTCCGCAAGAGCAATTAGATTCAGAGATTTAAAAAACTTTGCAATGTCATAGTTTTCGTACAGTTCAAAAGAAATCATCGCGCCGCCGTTCTTTGCCTGTCTTCGATTAATCTCATAACCCTGTGCTTCGGGAAGTCCCGGATAGTATACATTCTTAACTGCTTTATGTTTTCTTAGATGTTCAGCTGCCTTTTCTGCATTTTCTACATGACGATCAAGGCGAACGCTCAGCGTTTTTATACCGCGAATCAGCAGAAAAGAATCGAAAGGTGCAAGCCCAACGCCGGTGGAATTCGGATTTAAGGCGATT
>JAJPXE010000079.1:2198-4122 GCA_021205645.1 Candidatus Gastranaerophilales bacterium
AAATCGCTGTGTCCTCCGAGATATTTTGTGGCGCTGTGTATGACAATATTTGCCCCAAGTTCAATCGGCCGTTGGAGATATGGCGTCATAAAAGTATTATCTACAATGAAGAGAATACCGCGTTTTTTCGTGATCTCTGATACCCCTGACAAGTCTGTTACGGTAAGAAGAGGATTGGCCGGGCTTTCCACAAGGATAGCCTTGACATCCGGAGTAATTTTTGCATCCAATGCCTGTAAATCAGTGGTATCTTCAATCGCATACGTTATACCGAAATTCTTGAATACCTTATCCAGAACACGGAAAGTACCGCCATAAACATTGCTTGAAATAATAATTTTATCTCCGCTTTTAAACAGGCTCAGTACTGCTGTAATTGCTGCCATGCCGGATGCAAACGCAAATCCCGCTTTTCCTTTTTCGAGCTCCGCAATCAGCGCTTCCAGAGCTGCTCTTGTTGGATTTCCAGTGCGGGAATATTCCCAGCCTTTGTTCTTCCCAAGTTCGGGCTGTTCGTAGGTTGAAGTTTGGTAGATCGGGACACTGACCGCACCTGTGTATTTATCTCCGTATATTCCTCCATGAATAAGTGTTGATTCTATATTTTTATATTCTGACATCTTGTTTCTCCTAACCTTCATTCTTGACTGTAATGTTCTTCTTTATCAAACAGTTAAAATTAAAAGTGAGCATTCCTATTTCAAGCAAAAAAACGGAAGCCTGAAACAGGCTCCCGGACAAATGGCTATAAGACTGCGGATCATCTAATTATGCATCTTATCGAGGCGACCAGTTATGACACAACATGCGCATGACTGCACCCCAGCCATATAATATGCCCGGGAGTTTAGCCTTTGACAACACACAATGAGATTTGCTTTCTGAGAATAAAACATAACTTTCGCCTCCTTTCCGACCTGTTTCCAGACCGGATTTTAATCCGATGCGCTTATACTATCACCACTTACCTACTATGTCAATAGGTTTTGTCAAATTTTCAGTATCTTGATTTGATGCCCCACATTGCAGTATAATAGGGAAAAGCAGAAAGAGGTAATCCTATGATTTCAACAAAAGGGCGTTATGCGCTCCGCCTCATGATAGATATAGCCGAGCATCCAGATGAAGGCTGTGTTCCATTGAAAGACATCGCAGAGCGGCAGGAAATATCAAAAAAATACCTTGAAATTATTGCAAAGGATCTGGTAACCGGGAAGTTAATATCCGGCCATGGCGGACGCGGCGGCGGTTATATCTTATGCCGCAAGCCGGAAGAATACACGGTCGGGGAAATCCTTGAACTGACAGAGGGTTCTCTTGCCACGGTCGCCTGCCTTGCAAAGGACGCGTCCCCTTGCAACAGATCCTCTATTTGCAGAACTCTTCCTCTTTGGAAAGAATTCGACAAAATGGTGTATGACTTTTTCTATGGAAAGACCCTTGCGGATTTGTTGTAATTTTTCGCTCTTCTGATTTCTATTATGACTTCTTCTATGAAGTTTATTCACCTTGACATTGACTCCATTGTAAGCTATAATTTACCCATTCGCCTATACGATTAGTAGGTGAATGGGTAAATCGCTTTTGGCTGTCTATATTGACTTTGATATAGATAATAATCGCAAGAGAAGCGATAGACACCTGTATGTTTTGTTAGACCGGAGTTGTATTCTTGAATTGAGGTGAATGATATGATACAAAATTTATCCATGAAATATCAAAAATTGCAGGACTATCTGAAAAGTATGGGGAGCGTTGCAGTTGCTTTTTCTGGTGGCGTAGATTCTACGTTCCTTCTATATGCAGCGAAGGAAGCTCTGGGAGATCAGGTGATTGCGGCAACAGCGACTTCCAGCTCTTTTCCCAAAAGAGAGCTGGATGAGGCAAAAGCTTGTTGCGATGAATTTCATGTACGGCATTTCGT
>JAJPXE010000188.1 GCA_021205645.1 Candidatus Gastranaerophilales bacterium
GTTCTAATTGATATTTCTGGTTCATATTTTTCCCTATAACTTTTCAAACTCTTGGCTTGCAAATTGATAGTTGCTTTTGCTTCTACGGGAATGATTTTATTTTCTATTTGAATAACAAAATCTAATTCGGCTCTATTACTTGTCCAATAAAATACCGGAATTTCTTGTAATGTTTTAAACTCTTGTAATACATATTGCTCTGTAATTGCACCATTATAATCATTGAAAAGCTTATCATTCTCCAAAAGAGATTTTACATCTAAATCTGTCATTGCACCTAATAATCCGACATCTAATAAAAACAATTTATATGCTGCAGAATCTTCATATGCTTTTAATGGCATTTTAGGTTCGGTTACACGACAAACTTTATGTACAAGTCCTGAATCAATAAGCCAATTCAGTGCAATTTCAAAATCTTTTGCCCTTGCGCCTTCTTTTATTTTTCCGTATACACATTTTTTATTTTCTTTGACTAATTGAGAAGGTATTGCATTCCATAATAATCGTGTTCTTTCAACTTGCTCTGATGGAATATGTTTTGAAAAATCACTTTCATAATCAGACAAAATATTTTTTTGCAATTTTCTGACTAATTGATAATCTTTATCTCTTGCATAGGACTCAACAACCTTTGGCATACCACCGACAAAACAATATCTTCGCAATAAATCTATAATTTTGTCTTTAAATATTTTTATAGTATCAAAATTATTTTCTTGAAGAATCTTAAGTAATTGAGTTTCTTCTATGGCTTGCAAAAACTCGTAAAAAGACATTGGATAAAGATCTAAGTATTCTACTTTGCCAACAGGGAAACCTGTTCCTTTGTGATGTGCAACACCCAATAAACTTCCGGCTGCAATAATATCATATTCAGGAGCATTTTCGCAAAAATATTTTAAAGAAGTTATTGCAAGTGGATTTTCTTGAATTTCATCAAAAATAATCAAAGTATCTTTAGGCGTAATCTTAAAACCAACTTCAATTTCCAAGACATCAATAATTCTTTTTATATTAAAATCTTGTTTAAATAATTCTTGTAATCTTGGATTGTTATCAAAAGAAATATATGCAACCTGTTTATATTCTTGCCTGCCAAACTCTTTCATCAACCAAGTTTTACCAACTTGTCTTGCACCTCTAATAATTAGTGGTAATCGATTAGGATTGTTTTTCCATTTGATTAAATCATTAATGCTTTTTCTATACATGCTTAAATCCTCACAAATATATTATAGCACAAATACATTTTACGCACGACTTTTTGCTATTTGTACAACATTTTACGCACGACTTTTGCAAGATTTAAAACAACTTATACATTTCTCATATCCAAAACGTTACATAATTAGTAACAAAATAACAATTTTGTTACATGTGCTACGCACGTAGATATTGGGTCGGCAGACATTGGTAAGATTACTAACCTGTTTTCACATTTATTGTCTGCCTCAAATTTCGCCTACTATACATAGACACATCATATATATTGGCATTTTTTGAAAAAACTTTAGGGTTTTTAGGTAATTCTTTACAATTTTCATAAAATTGTTACAATTACAGGCAAAATGCATTTAATTTCGAATCAATTATATCTTGGTTAATCCCAATATATTTAAGGGTTACACTAGGTGCAGAATGGTTAAAAATACATTGTAACAACGCAACATCTTTATTTTCTTGATAAAAATGATAGCCAAAAGTTTTTCTTAGTGTATGTGTGCCTATTCTAGCTGTTATTCCAGCATTTACACAAGCATTGCATATAATTCTATATGCTTGAATTCTTGTAATAGGCTTACCTCTCCGTTGACTTGAAAACAGCCACTCCTCAAGATCTTTTCCTATAATAAATTCTTCTAATACTTTTTTAAAAGACTCTGTTATTGGAAAACGCTTGTATTTACCAGTTTTTTGTTCAATTAATTCAATGTATTTTTTATCTTTTACATCACATACTTTAAGTTTTAATATGTCAGAAATTCGCAATCCACTATTTATTCCCATTAAAAATAAAAGATAATCGCGACTACCGTTTTCTTTTAAAATCCTTTTAACAATTTCAATTTTTTCTTTGTCCCTAATAGGCTCTACGCATACCATTTAATTTTTCTCCTTTACTGTTACACATATTAACTCTGAATATCTAAAACGTATCCAAAAATGTAACAAAATTGTTATTTTGTTACATACGGCAGTAAAAGGTGTACAATGGCAGAAAAGATAAATTTACAAAAGAAAATTCAAGAATATAGACAAACAAATCCTAAATTAAAAAATTTATCGGATGAAAAACTTTTGTCTATTATGGTTCAAAATGAAGTAATTACTCTAACTGAAGCGCAGAAACACTCTCTTTTTACAAGTGATAAAGCACAAAACAATAATATGGGTTTGCAGCTTGAAAAATCGACACAAAAACAAAATGCAGAAAAAACAATATATCTACAATCCGGAAGAAAAGTTGTTTACACAAAGACTGCAAACGGTAAACTTGCATTAAAATATTATGGAACTGACGGAACTCAATTAAAACCGGATTATTTCAAAAAAGTTGAAGGTCAAATCTCGATTTCTGCTGATGGAACAACTTATACATTAACAAAGAATGGTAAAAAAAGTTCGCCAATAAAGGTAAAAGACCCTAAAAAAGGTGCTATAGACCAAAATCTAGCTAAATTGAATAATGAAGAAAAAAGGTTAAATAAAACAAAAAACGAACAAGGTTTTATTGGCTCTAGTTGGGATTGGATCAAGAATAAAACCGGTATTGGTGATGGTTCTGATAAAGCAAAGAATCAAATTGAAGCTGAAAGAAAGCTTCTAAATCAAATAAAAACTGGTAAAGTTAGCAAAAAAGATTTTAAAGAAATTACAGGAGTTGAATACTCTAAAGAAAATCTCAATAAATTTTTGAGTGGTGAATTATCACAAGCTAGTGCAAAAATAGACGGCTATAAAGAGGGGCAAGAAATGGCATCTGATGTAGCCGGAGATATGATATCAGGTATTGCAGCCGTTGGTATTTATACGGCGGCTGTAGCAGCAGCTCCATTTACAGGTGGCGCTTCAATTGCCGTTGGTATAGCTGCAGCAACTGCAAGTGGTGCGTTAATAAAAGCCGGAGTTAAAGCTCTTGATACAGTTGGAACTGATAGAAAATATACCTTGAAAGATTTTGGACATGATGCGGCTACTGGTGCATTTTCGGGTGCACTAGCGCCAATAACCGGTGGTCTTGGTGGTGCTGTTGGTAAGACAGTTGCTACAAAACTCGGTATCCAAGCGGTTAAACAAGTTGGAAAAGAAGTCGCAGAAACAGCGGTAGAAACAGGTGTAAAACAAGGTTTAAAGACTGCCTTAACTAATCCTACTGGTTATGAATATGTTGGTGGAACATTAGTTAAACGAGGGTCTGCTTTAGCTGCCGAAATGGCAACAGATGGTGCTTTAGGTGGTGCAATAGATGGTGGATTTAGGGCCGGACTTGATAATGACTGGGATGCCGATGCAATTATAGACGGAACCATAGAAGGTGGTATTGGTGGTGCATTAATGGCTCCGATTATTGGCGGTGGAATGAAAGCAGCCGGAAAAGGAATACAAAAAGCTTTTGGAAAAGACAATGTTCATATCGACGCTAGTGGAAAACAAGTAGAAGTCGGTGAAGATAAAGTTCCTGTATTAGAAATGGAAAAATTTGGGGTAGTCGTAAAAAGAACTGATAAATATGTGATTAAGTCCGATGCTGATGGTAATTTAATAAAAATAAGTAATGACGGAAGTGTTGTTAGAATCAAAGATGCAAACAATATTGAAGTTAATATGCCAAATTCTGACATTAATTCCCGAATTGCAACTGCAAATTCACGAGAAGATTTTGGTGCAATTCGTGATGAAATAAAAGCAACTGACACCGATAGCAATACAAGTGCTACTAAAACAAGAAATACAAAATATACAACAAAAACAATAAAAGAATTAGTTGAAAATAATCCTGAATTAAAAAATAACCTTTGGATTCAAGAAAATATAGATGATTTATTAAGAATCTGTAATGATGCATTCAAGTGGGATACTCCTCTTAAT
>JAJPXE010000020.1 GCA_021205645.1 Candidatus Gastranaerophilales bacterium
CTTAAAGAGCTGTCCGTAATCTTCAATGCTTTTCGGGCTTATTATGCCTCATATAATAATAACATATTCAAGATAACCGAAACCCTTGATGAAGAAGAACAGGGGATTGCAATCATGTTTGATACACAGGTTATGAAAAAAATAAGAAATAAAGAGATTTCGCACACCAGATGCCTTAAAGAATATATATCCGCAAAACCTTACAAAGATTCTGTTCAGCGTTTAGTTGTGCCGATTTATCATATGAATGAGCTTTTAGGTGTTGTAGTTCTTATCTCCCGCCAGAAACGGGAATTGAACGAGCAGCTTGATATTCTGGAAAATATTTCCTCTCAACTGGGGACGGCAATTGTTCATGCTAATTTGTACAAAAAAAATCTTGAAACGGTACAGGAATTGAAAGAAACACTCAAAGAACTGAATGACACCCAGCTTCAATTGATAAATTCCGAAAAAATGGCATCATTGGGTCAGCTCATCGCAGGCGTGGCTCATGAGATTAATACCCCTGTTGCCGCTATAAAATCCAATAATGAAATATTCACAAAACTGATTAAAAAAATAACGGATGAAAATCTGCTCAAACTCCTGAACGAGATTAATTCGACAGATAAAGAAGCAATTCAGCGTATAAATCAGATTGTAATCTCGTTAAAGAAATTTGTACGGCTTGATGAGGCAGAGCTGCAAGAGGCGGATATAAATAAAGAATTGGATTTAACACTGGATTTAATCAGGCATGAAACAAAGCATAGGATAACGATTGAGCGTATATACGGTGACATTCCCGCAATTAAGTGTTATCCGAACATGCTCAATCAGGTATTTATGAACATTCTTGTTAATGCCTGTCAGGCGATAGAAGATAAAGGAACGATAACAATAACGACCTCATTTAAGGAAAATTTGCTGCGAATATCTATAAAAGATACCGGCAAAGGTATAAGCGAGAAAGATAGAGCGAAGATATTTCTGGCAGGATATACAACAAAAGGTGCCGGTATCGGAACAGGATTGGGGCTGGCAATTTCGTCAAAAATAATAGCAAAGCACAATGGTAAAATTGAGCTGCTAAGTGAGCCTGATAGTGGCAGCGAGTTCATTATTACTATCCCGAGTGAGTAGGAAAAATGTTAAACTATATCATGCAGAAAACAAGCTATAATTGGGTTTTAGACGTATTATTTAAACAAATATTAAGTTAGTCTAAAAAAATACTGACAGGATAGAGTCAAAACCTGAAAAATATGATACACTACTATTACTATAAAGTGTAAATTTTACCCTTGTAGGAAAAATACGAAAAACTATATGAAAACAGTCTTAATAAAAGTACATAATCAACAAAAAAGAAGCAATTATTCAATAACTAAAGTTTTTATATAGAAGTAAGTGTAGATTAAAAATATTGTATGTCGGAGGTTATCTAAATGACAATATCTGTGATTGGTAAGAAAAAACAAGTAAAGAAAACATTTGAAGAATTATTGACAGACTTAAGAACGAGCAGTTCTGAGAAAGTCAGATATAATGCAGCCCGTATATTAGGTGAAATGGGTGATTCAAATGCGGTAGAGCCATTAATTGATGTTTTAAGAAACGACAAGAACGGTTCTGTTCGCTTATACGCAGCAAGAGCATTAGGAGAATTAGGTGACTCAAGAGCAACAGAATTTCTGATAGAATCACTTCGTGAAGACAGAAATGTTGATGTTAGAGTCCGTGCCGCTCGTGCATTAGGTCGTTTGGGCGGTAAGATTGTTGTTGAACCTCTTGTAGAAGCATTGAATGACGAAAATCCTCAGGTTTGCGTTACTGCAACAGATGCTTTGATAGAAATCGGCGATGTTGCTACGGATGCTCTTTTGGGCTCACTGGAACATGAAAAAGTCAATGTCAGATGTGACGCTACCAGAGCTTTAGGTGAAATCGGAAATAAAAAAGCCGTTGATAAAATTATCAATATGCTTTACGACGAATGGGTTAACGTTAGAATTTACGCCGTAACTTCTTTAGGCAAATTAAACGATATAAAAGCAGTTCCTGCATTGATAGAAGTTATGAAAAATCACAAAGAAAATGAACTCGTTAGAGCCGGTGCCGCTGCTGCTTTAGGTGTTCTTCGCGACCAGAGAGCTTTGCTTCCGTTGAGAGAATTAATAATGGAAGCTGAAGAATTAGGTGAATTAGAAGATACAGCACTGAAATCTTTCAAAAAGATTATGGCTGCTAACTGGCAATCAATTCCTGGTGCTACAGCTCAGAAAAAACCTGTTAATGCTCAATAGTTAACAAAATCTAACAAAAACTTACCAATCAAATCAAAAAAAGCGGAGATGATTTATCTCCGTTTTTTATTGTTTTCCACTCGTTTTTATGCTGCTGTCTTTCTTATGCGCACTGCCTGCTTTGAACTTATTTTCTATATGTACTGAGTTTTGAATAACCCGTAATTTCTGAAATAACATACTGTTCTTTAAGACATCATTAACTTATTAAGTTTGCGATTTTGCTGAAAAATTTCAATTTTTCAGCAAAATCATATTAAAAAAAATGCTAATTTATGGTAAAATTAAATAAAGAGGAAAACGAGGGTATAAAAATGGGTTATAAAATATTGTCAAAGCAAGAGTTGTGTCCTAATCAATATGAGATAAAAATAGATGCGCCGTATGTTGTTCGGAATGCGAAAGCGGGTCAGTTTATAATATTCAGGGCGGAAGAAAACGGAGAGAGGGTACCGTTAACCATTGCTGATGTTGATAGGGAAAAAAATGAATTAACACTTGTGTTTATGGCAGTAGGTTATTCAACGAAAAAACTTGCCGAACTGAATATAGGCGATGAACTTGTGGATATAGTCGGACCGTTAGGCAAGCCGACCCATATAGAGAATTATGGAACAGCGGTTTGTATTGCCGGCGGATACGGAGCAGCACCATGCTATCTTATAGCAAAAGCTTTAAAAGATGCCGGCAACAAGGTTTATATGATTATGGGAGCAAGGACAAAAGATCTGATTTTCTGGCAGGATAAGATGAAAAATGCGTGCACAGAATTGTATATAACAACAGATGACGGTTCTCTCGGAATAAAAGGTTTCGGAACGACTGTGATGAAAGAGATTATGGATAGAGAAAAGGTTGACTATGCAATAGCAGTAGGTCCGATGCCGATGATGAGAGCTGTAGCCGAATTAACACGCAGCAAAGGTATCAAAACGGAGGCATCAATGAACCCGATTATGGTAGACGGCACAGGCATGTGCGGAGCATGCCGGCTTACAGTCGGCGGTGAAACAAAGTTTGCCTGTGTTGACGGACCGGATTTTGATGCTCATCAGATTGATTTTGATGAAGTTATTAATAGAACAAGGATATATAAAGATGAGGAACGCAAACGTTCCGAAAACTGCAACTTGCTTAGTAAACATCCTGTAGCTTAATAATAATGAAAAATTTTACTATCAGAATGTAAAAATATAAAAGTAATGCGAGTATTTTGTATAATATAAATAAAAATCAGTAAAATTAATAAATTAATATTGGAGTCAAAAAAATGTTTCAAGTATATACGCAAGAAGGAAATAAAGAATTAACAAAATCGATTGTAGGGGAATTCAGTGACTATGATAAGGCAATGGATTGTGCAGAGAAATCAATCAAAGGCAAACCGAATTTAAAATATATTGTTGAAGAAACCAACGGTTGTTTTAACAGTTACGGTGATTTAGTATCGGAAGTTATTGCAGAAAGCTGCTAATGAGAAAATGAGCAAGTCTCTCAAGACTTGTCAACAAAATCAAAGTTTACAGAATTTAAACCCCGTGCGAACTGTAAGAAAAATGATATATAAAAACAAATTTTAAAAAAAATTAGCAAATATTTTTAGCTTGTAAATTCTATCTTGGATACTTGTGACTCAATGGTTAGTTTAGTTGAGAAAGCCCTGTGATATAACCGTAACAAAATTAGAAATAATAGCCGATAATTTAGGTGTAAAAGTGAAAGGTTTGTTTGATTTTGAATAATTATAAAACATAAAAAGCGGGGTTAGTGTTCTTTATATAAGAGCACTAACCCCGTTAATGTATTGTATTTTATTATTCATTGTCCTGCGGAATACGCATAGCATAGAATGAGCGGATTACGAACACCAGTGCTACAAACAGGAATACAAATCCTGCTGTTTTAGCATATTCTCTGAAAGCAGGTGAGATAGCAATCTCCATAGCCAGCAGTCCGAACAGAGTAGTAAACTTAATAATCGGGTTCATTGCAACGGAAGAAGTGTCTTTGAACGGGTCGCCGACAGTATCACCGACAACGGTTGCTTCGTGCAGAGATGTTCCTTTTTCAGCCATATCGACTTCAACGATTTTCTTGGCGTTATCCCAGCAGCCGCCGGCATTAGCCATGAACACTGCCTGAAACAGTCCGAATACGGCAATTGCTATCAGGTAGCTTACGAAGAATGATACAGGTGCCGCATCATCACCTGCCGGTGCTGACAGGCATGCCAGAGCCAGTGCAAATGTGAATAATGCAACAAAAATATTAACCATACCTTTTTGGGCATATTGAGTACAAATTTTCACAACTTCTTTTGAGTTGGAAAGATTAGCTGATTTATCGTCCTCAGCTCCCAGTTTAATATGATGTTTGATAAACTCAACTGCCCTGTATGCTCCGGTAGTCACAGCCTGCATAGATGCACCTGAGAACCAGTAGATAACCGCACCGCCGGCAATAAATCCGAGCAATGTATAAGGATTTAGCAGGTTCAAAATCAATTCAGGCTTTATACCCAGAACATTCTGGATAACAAGTATAAGCGAGAATATCATAGTTGTAGCACCGACAACGGCTGTTCCGATAAGTACAGGTTTAGATGTTGCTTTAAAAGTATTTCCCGCACCGTCGTTTTCTTCCAGATATCTTTTAGCATTTTCAAAATCAGGAGTAAACGAGTAGTTTTCTTCGATTTGTTTAGCAATATCCGGAATTTCTTCAATAAGTGACAATTCATATACTGATTGAGCATTATCGGTAACAGGACCATAGCTGTCGACGGCGATTGTAACGGGACCCATGCCCAGAAAGCCGAAAGCAACGAGTCCGAAAGCAAACACAGACGGATAAATCATCACAGCATCCGGGATATAAGTGCTTGCGAAATATGCAAGTCCCATAAGAAGAACGATAATACCACCAATCCAGAAACCGGAGAAGTTACCGGATACGATACCGGAAAGTATGGTAAGCGATGAGCCGCCTTCTTTAGAGGCGATAACAACTTCTTTTGTATGTTTAGCTTTAGGTGATGTAAACAATTTTGTAGCTTCAGGAATAAGAGCAGCTCCGAGAGTACCGCAGGAGATAATGACAGACAATATCAGCCAGAGGTTATTTTCGAGATTACCCAGCAATGTTTTACTGACTCCGAAAGTCATAATGATAGAGAATATTGAAGTAAGCCAAACCAGGTTAGAGAGGGGCGTTTCAAAATCGAATTTCGCAGTTTCAGCCGCATAGATTTTAGTAACCCCGCTGTTAACCCAATAAGCGATAACTGAGGTAATAATCATCAGAAATCTCATAGTAAAAATCCATGTTAATAATTGAACCTGATGTTCTGCTCCTGTGACGGCGAGAAGAATAAAGCTGACGAGAGCTACGCCGGTGACACCGTAGGTTTCAAATCCATCGGCAGTCGGTCCAATTGAGTCGCCTGCGTTATCGCCGGTACAATCGGCAATAACTCCGGGGTTTCTCGGATCATCTTCTTTGATACCGAACTGAATTTTCATCAGATCGGAGCCTATATCGGCGATTTTAGTAAAGATACCGCCAGCCACGCGCAAAGCGGAGGCACCTAAGCTTTCACCGATAGCAAACCCGATAAAGCAGGCACCTGCGATATTTCCCGGAACGAACAGCAGAATAATAAGCATCATAATCAATTCAACCGAAACCAGTAATACTCCGATACTCATGCCGGCATTAAGCGGTATGTTGAGTATATTCAGCGGTTTACCTTTAAGTGCGGTAAAGGCAGTTCTTGAATTAGCAAGGGTATTCATTCTTATTCCGAACCATGCGACTGAATAAGAGCCGAGAATTCCGATTACAGACCACCCTAATATAATCAGAACATTGGCAGCAGACATTTTTTCGAGAAATCCGAAATAGAATGCGATACACAGTCCGATAAGTATTTCGAGTGCGAGTAAGAATTTACCTTGTTGTACAAGATATGTTTTACATGTTTCAAAGATAGTATTACCAACATTAGCCATAGCATTGTGGACGCTGATATGTTTTACCTTAAGAAATTCGGCAAAGCCGAAAATAACACCGACGGCAGACACCAGTATACCAATGATTAAAAGGTTATAGCTGTCGATATTAACGGATTTGATATCGGGTACGACCAAATCAGCCTCACTTGCAAGGGTTGGTACAGAAGTCATAAGAAATGCCATTAAGGATAGCATAATCTTAGACAAAGAAGATTTTTTCTTCATAGCTTCCCTCCTACAATATAGATACAACCTGATTATATAAAATATGTAACAATAAATCAACTATTTAACATAATAATAAATGAATTTTTTCTTGACCGCAGGTAATGTTTAATATAGAATAGTTATGCTGTTCAGGCGTTGCAATGTTTATGGATATTGTAAGCGTTTTTGAGATATTGAAAACTAAATAATTGGATTAGCACAATCATCGGGATGTGGCAAGGACTCCGACAAATTTTGATTAAGTATCAAAATTTGGTGGAGGGGAGTTGGTAGCGCCGCTGCCAAGCAAGCCCCCGATGAGGTAAAAATATTGAAAACTAAATAATTGGATTAGCACAATCATCGGGATGTGGCGCAGCTTGGTAGCGCACCTCGCTTGGGACGAGGGGGTCGCACGTTCGAATCGTGTCATCCCGACCATAATAAAGCGGGTTTCAGAAATTTCTGAAACCCGCTTTTATTTCCGCCTATATTTTCGTTATATGGTACTGAAAAAGACTTGAAAACCGAAACTATTCTTTTGAAGCACCCGCTTTTTCAATAATTTCTTTTTCAATATTTCCTGGAACCTGTTCATAACATTTGAATTCCATAGAGAAAGTACCTCTGCCCTGAGTTTTTGAACGGATATCCGTAGCATAACCGAACATCTCTGCAAGCGGAACAATTGCTCTGATTTTCTGTATTCCTGTTCCTTCAATAATCTCCATACCTTCAACACGTCCTCTTCTTGAGGAAATATCACCGATAATATCGCCCGTGTTTTCTTCCGGTACTTCAATCTCAACTTTCATCATCGGTTCAAGAATACAAGGTTTTGCTTTCTTTGCGCCCTCTTTCATTGCCATAGAGCCTGCTATTTTGAATGCCATTTCAGAAGAGTCGACTTCGTGGTATGAACCGTCGTATAATGTTACCTTAACGTCAATCATAGGGAAACCTGCCAGAATACCGCCTTCAAGTGCTTCTTCCATACCTTTTCTTGCAGGTTCAATATATTCTTTTGGAATAGCACCGCCTACAATCTTATTTTCAAATACAAATCCTGCATTTTCTTCCGCCGGCTCAATCTGAACCTTAACATGACCGTACTGACCTTTACCGCCGGATTGTCTGATGAATTTAGAATCCTGATCGGAAGTTCCTCTGATTGTTTCACGATATGCAACCTGTGGTTTACCGACATTTGCATCTACCTTAAACTCTCTCATCAAACGGTCAACAATAATATCAAGGTGAAGTTCACCCATGCCTGAAATGATTGTCTGACCTGTTTCCGTATCGGATTTAACTCTGAATGACGGGTCTTCTTCTGCGAGTTTTTGAAGTGCAATACCCATTTTATCCTGATCGGCTTTTGTCTTTGGCTCAATAGCAACCGAGATAACCGGTTCAGGGAAACTCATTCTTTCTAATATGATAGGGTCTTTTTCATCACACAGTGTTTCACCCGTTGTTGTGTTTTTAAGTCCGACTGCCGCACAGATATCGCCAGCATATACCTCGTCTTCTTCAATTCTCTGGTCTGCATACATCTGTACAAGACGTGATATGCGTTCTTTCTTTCCGTTTGTGGCATTTAGAACGTAAGAACCTGATGTTAATTTACCGGAATATATTCTCAAGAATGTTAGTCTGCCGACATAAGGGTCTGTCATAACCTTGAATGCCAGAGCAGAAAACGGCTCATCATCTGATGAATGTCTTTCTACTTTTGTACCGTCTTCAAGCTCGCCCTCGATTGCTTTTACATCAACCGGCGACGGCATCAATTCAACAATTGAATCAAGAAGTAGCTGTACACCCTTGTTTTTGAATGCAGTACCGCAGGTGACAGGGACTATCCTGTTATCGCAAACTGCTTTTCTTAAGCCTCTTTTAAGCTCATCAACAGAGATTTCTTCACCCTCAAGATATTTCATCATGATTTCATCGTCAGTTTCGGCAATAGCTTCAACTAAAGCTTCTCTGTATTTTTTAGCATCTTCCAGCATATCCGCAGGAATTTCTTCTTCTTTAATATCTGTACCTAAATCGTTGGTATAGATTTCAGCTTTCATTGTGAACAGGTCAATAAGTCCGGAGAATTTGTCTTCCGCACCGATTGGTAATCTGATAGGGTGAGCATTTGCTCCGAGTCTGTTTTTAATCTGGTCAACAACACGATAGAAGTTAGCTCCTGTTCTGTCCATTTTGTTAACAAAAACCATACGCGGAACTTCATATCTGTTAGCCTGCCTCCAAACAGTTTCGGATTGTGATTGGACGCCGCCGACAGCACAGAATACCGCTACAACACCGTCCAATACACGGAGTGAACGTTCTACTTCGATTGTAAAGTCAACGTGACCGGGGGTGTCGATAATATTTATCTGATGTCCTTTCCATTCAGCGGTAACTGCAGCCGACTGGATTGTTATACCTCGCTCACGCTCTTGTTCCATAAAGTCGGTAACTGCCGCACCATCGTGTACTTCACCAATTTTATGCGTCTTGCCCGTATAAAATAATATACGTTCGGTTGTAGTCGTCTTGCCTGCATCTATGTGGGCAGCAATACCAATATTTCTGATTTTCTCTAACGGAGTTTTTCTTGCCATAATTCCTTCCTTTATTATCTTATTTACTATTTTAATAACATTTTTCCTATTATTTTAATTATCACACAAAAATATTTTCGTTCAACAATAACAGCCAAACCAAATATTTTCAAAATTAAATAATGTCATTAAACTAATCTCATTATGACATTCTCATAAAAAATCCCGCAATTTCTTTGTGCTTGAAAACCTTTGAAATAGGACGTCCGTGCGGACAGGTATATGGATTTTCACATTTTCTCCACCTTGAAATTATTTCTTCCATCTGAAATAAATTCAACGGTGTATTAGCTTTAACGGCAGCTTTGCATGATGTTGTTATCAGTATCTTTTCTTCAAAATTGTTGATATCGCCCTCAATATTTTCCATAATATCCGAAAGAATATCCTTAGGATTGTATTTGGAAAGTAGTAACGGAATTTTTCTAAAAATTATTTCAGTATCTTTTAAAAACTCTATTTCATACCCGAATTTTGTAAATTTATCAAGATTATCTTTAATAATCTCTCCGTCTTTGATATCAATGTCAATAACATCGGATATAAACAACAGTTGGGATGCCGGCTCATGCTGATTTTTGAGTGTTTCATAAATGTATCTTTCATCAGCTATATGCTGGTCTACTATCTCAAGCCCGTCCTCAACCTCAATAAGGATATATGTATTATGATACTGACCGATAATATTATCATTTGATTTAACAACATTTTTATCTACAATTTGCTGCTGCAAAACAGCCGGACGAATATAATCATGTTTTACAGATACCGGCTCATGTTGATTTGCAGATTGTTGAGATGATTCAATAACCTGTAGTATTTTATTAACATTTATTGCCGTTTCCGGAACAAATACTTCCCCTTCTTCAAAACTTCTCTTCTCCGGTATATTCTTAGTGAAACTGATAACATTTTCCGCCTGTTCAAAATTAGCACTGTTGTGTCCGTAATTTGATAAAGCCTGCTCTATTGAAAACCGTATAAAATTAAAAATCTGGTTAGGATTTTTGTACTTGACCTCTCTTTTTGCCGGATGAACATTTATATCAATATCCGATGCAGGAATATTGAGATTAAGCACAATAAACGGATATTTTCCGTTTGGCAGGGAATTTTTATACGCAATATCAATCGCTTTTATAAAAACAGGACATTTTACGGTTCTGTTATTCACAAAAATATGATAATCTTTTTTGCTTGAGCGGGTATAATCAGGTGTGCTGACATAGCCGTTAATCTCGATTTTTACAAGTTTATCATCATTACTGACACTCTTAAGATGAGAGAATGTATCTTTTGAGAACAGATTTTTAATAATTCCCTCGACTCCATCAATACCGTCTGTTTTGAGTACGGTTTTATTATTATTTTTAAGTTCGATTGATATATCTGGATTAGACAGAGCAATAGAAGTTACCAGTTCTGTTATGTAAGCCAGTTCGGTTTTTTCGGTTTTTAAGAATTTAAGTCTTACCGGAAGATTATAGAATAGTTCGGTAATCTGCATAATCGTGCCGACAGCACAGCCTGTTTTAGAGTATTCGATTTCGGAATTTTCGCAGACAACTTTTGTTCCGTAATCATAATCTTTTGTTCTGGTTGTACAGGTAACTTTTGCGATTGAAATAATACTTGCAAGAGCTTCGCCTCTAAAACCCAGCGTATGAATATCATACAAATCTTCACCCGTTTGAATTTTACTGGTTGCGTGTTTTGAAAAAGCAAGTACAATATCATCCGGGTGTATTCCGCTCCCGTTATCGGCTATCCTGATATCTCTGCATTCATTCGAGATTTCTATACTTATCTTTGTTGCACCGGCATCTATGGAATTTTCCGTTAATTCTTTGACAACCGATGCCGGACGTTCTATTACTTCACCTGCTGCTATCTGGTTTATAACATTTTTCGGTAACTGTTGTATCCTTTTCATAACTCATATTCTACCTCAAATAAGACTTTATAAGCAAATTTATAAAACAAGAGCATGTTTATGTTAAGATTATTATACAAACTGTCACAGGTATATAAACAGATGTATGAAAGATAAAGTTTTAGCGATAATAATATTACTGTGTATATCACTTTTCGGGATATGTTTTGTTCAATCGAAATTATCGGAGAACAGGGATATAGAAAAATATTCAAGAGGGCTTGAAGCATACAAAAATTCTGATTACCATACGGCATACAGGTATTTTTCAAAAGTTTCAATGTTTTCGGATATAAAGACACCTGCATTATTTCGTCAGGCAAGATGTGCTGCCCTGCTTGGTGATGTTCGTGCGGCAAAAAGACATTATTCGATGATACTGTTTATGTATCCCAACTCGCAGCTTTTTGTTGTCAGTGAATATAATCTGGCAATGCTTTTGTACGAATTGGGGGATTACGGTGCAAGGAAACATTTTGTTCATATAATCAAATATTATCCGGAAACTGATTTTGCTCTGGCTTCAGAATATTATGTTGCAAGTATTGATATGGTTGAAGCAGGTAAATCAAAATTTTATCGCAGAAGAACCAACTTGAAACACAAAGCCTTGAACCATTTTATACGATATGTAAAACTCTCTCCTGACGGAAGGTTTACTCAAGAGTCCATAAACAAAATAGCAAAACTGGGTATTGCAATAACTGACGAGGACAGTCTTGCCCTTGCCAAATCGTATTTCATGCGGGGATTATATTACAATGCAGCATTATATTTTAATGAAGCACCTATTGAGCTTGCGTGGGCAAAATTCGCTAAAAACGAGTTTAAACGCGGAAATTATCCGCTTGCAAAAACACTTGTCGAAAACGGGTTAAAACATCATTCTTATACGGTTGACAGGCATGATGCTTATGATGCAATAGATGAATACCTTAAACTGAATAATGAAAAACTGCCTGTAATAAACTATCTGTTAAGCCACTATTCTAACTCAAACTGCGTGGATTATCTGCTCTATCTAAAAGCAAAATATTCCGATGACACCCAAAAAGATACCGTATATGAACAACTGTTCGATAAATATCCCGACAGCGATTTTTCGGCAGAAGCTTTATACAAGGTATTTTATTCTCAAATCGATAAAGAAAACTTTGATAAAGCAATCAAGCTCGGGCAAAAGCATATATCACATTTCAAAAAATCAGACACATCGCCTGCGGTTTTATTCTGGATGGGTAAAATTTACGAACGAAAGCATAATTCTATTCTTGCAAAAAGTTACTACAAAAGCGTAATGTCAAAATATCCTGACAGTTATTACAGTTACAGAGCATATTGCAAACTGCATAAGGACAAAGAATTATTTATAGATGCAAATGTAAAGACAAAGCCGGTACTGTTTCCGTGTTTGGACAAAACGGAACAGAATATGGCAACAAAGCTTGTAAAATTGGGAGATTATGATTTTGTATCGGAATTATACAAGAATGATGATTTTGTACAAAGTTGGATAGCATACAGACAGGGCAAGGTTGTACATTCGATTTTACTGGCACAGAAAGCAATGAAAGAGTTATACCCGAAACCGAAATATGATGATGTTCGCTGGCGGCTTGTTTATCCGTTGAATTATTTTTATCTTGCAGAGAAATACAAAGGTAATCAAGACCCTTTAATGCTGCTATCAATAATACGTGAGGAGAGTCATTTCAATCCCGGGATAAAGAGTTCTGCCGGTGCAGTCGGACTGATGCAGCTCATGCCTGCAACCGCAGATGAAATCGCAAGGGTATACGGGGTCAGTAATAATTTATTAAACCCTGAAGCTAATATAAGACTGGGAAGTTTGTATTATTCAAAAATGAAAGAATATTTATTTAACAGAGATATATACGCAATAATGGCGTACAACGGCGGTCGTTCCAGTGTGGAAAGATGGATAAAGCGGTTGAAGTATCGGGATATTGATGATTTTGTTGAGAAGATACCGTATCCTGAAACTCAAATGTACGTAAAAAAGGTGTTCAAAAGCTACTGGAATTATTCAAATATTTATTAGAAATATTTCGGATGAAGTAAAAGCGGTTTGAGTAGAACGAGAATCGGATTTACATTTACCCTTTCGGGTGAGGTGATATCTGTGCAAGTTCCGGAACACAATACATTTACCCCCGGGTGAGGTGATATCTGTGCAAGTTCCGGAACACAATACATTTACCCCCGGGTGAGGTGATATCTGTGCGTAATCGCATCCCACTCCTGCGGAGCAGACAGTGCCAATTGCTTAGCAGATTGGCATCCGTTCCGTTCCCCTCCCTGTTCAGGGGAAGGAGCGGTTTTACCCCCTCACCTGCCAACCGCTATATCCCTCAGGTACGGTCACTACATTTACAACTTGATCTTTCGCCCGCTTCTTTGTCAATTAAGTATAATGAACTTCTGTCCTCGCCAAAACAACGCAATTGCTCAATTATCCTGTGAACCTGATATTCTTCCTCTACCTGTTCGTTTATATACCAGTCAATGAACATCGATGTCATTCTGTCACATTCTTCCTCTGCCTGCTCTGCTATCGACATAACAGATTTTGTTATGGATCTTTCATGATTATAGATAAATTCAAACAACTTAACAGGACCATCGAAATTAAATTCCGGCTTCTGTATTGCCTCAAGCTCCACTCTGCCTTTTCGGTCTATGAGATAGTTGAATATTTTTTCTCCGTGTTCAAGCTCCTCCGAGGCTTGTAGCTTCGTCCACTGTGCAAACCCGAATAAACCGCTTTCACGTAGATAAGCAGACATTGACATATATAAATACCCTGAATAAAATTCCCTGTTAATCTGCCTGTTAAGGGCTTCATTAATCTTCTCACTTATCATTATTCCTCCTTTTCATTATCGTTGTATAATCCGTGAATATTACAGTAAGAACGTGCTGACAAATTCTCATCAGTTATGTCTGTGCGCATTATTACCTCCTGCTCCGGATAAAAATATTTTATTTTTGCCTCGTTTTTATCCTGTGAAATACACTCAACAAACATAATATAATGCTCGTTAATCATAGGATGTTTTATTACGCGAATCTCTCTGTTACTGTCACTGCCAAACCCGATAACCGGAGAATGCTTTTCGCTCAACCCCTCATCATCGTGTGTATTCTTTGCTCTGACTAGCTCCATCGGTTCACCACAGCACACAAGAACACCAACCCCCGATAAACGAACCTCCACAAGATTACCGCACACATTGCATTTATATAACTCAAATTTTTCAGTCATATTTTTCTCCTTTTCTGATTATCATGTATCAGATTATGATTATTTTTTATTGCCGATAAGGATAATTTATGATATTCTTAGGTTATGGCGGATTATAATTCAGAAGCCGAACGGCTTAAGGATGTATATAAAGAAATCTTTACCGAAGCTGCAAAAGTTATCAGACAGGAAATTGATAAATTCAAACCTGATTATAACTGTAATTTTTGTACAATACCCTGTGATATAAAAAAGGTGGATATATTTGAAGTATTCCCCCCGAATTGTCCGTACGGTGCATGGCAGATAAAAGCCCTTTCATACTTAACCAATGAATATCGGGGAAAATTGAGAGTTGCAAAAAAATCCATGATGGAAAAGAAAAAAGAATACAACTGCAGCAAATGCGGTGGTTGCTGTAAGCTTGCAGTCAGCGAGTATTCTCCTATGCAGCTTAAACAAAGAGCCATAAGAGGGGATAAATATGCAAGAGAATTTTCATCTATCTATGTCCCTTATGACTCGGAAGATATGGCAGAAGCTATTTGTCCGGATTACTATAACAAATTAAAAGATTTGATGGACGAAAACGAGCGGTTATATTTTTATTACTGCAGCAAACTCGGATCTGATGATTTATGTTCGGATTATGAAAACCGTCCTGATATCTGCAAAGATTTTCCGCTCACTGCGCTAAAAGTTCTTCCTGACACCTGCGGATATCTTCCATGGAGAGAATCTGTCAACAAACTTGCTATGTCTATCAAAGCAAGAGAAGATCTCATTGCTTTTTATAAAGAAAAAATAGGTTAAATGCGGATTTTGCGTAGCGGGTGTCACGTAGTCGCATCCATCCTTCACGGAGCGGACAGTGCAACTGCTTTGCGTTGCACCCGCTCCGCACACCCGCTGGCACTTTGACAAAAGTCAGATTTTCGGATGAGGTGAAAATCATACGAATTTTTAAACATAATCCATTTACCCCTTCGGGTGAGGTGATAACTGTGCAAGTTCTGAGATATAATCCATTTACCCCTTCGGGTGAGGTGATAACTGTGCAAGTTCTGAGATATAATCCATTTACCCCTTCGGGTGAGGTGATAACTGCATATTTCTTAGCTCCTGAAATCCACGTATATAAAAGAAAAGTTTGCTATAAATCATAGCAAACATTAAATAAACACGAGGATATTAAGAGAGAGTATAAAAAGAAATTTTTCTTTCCGGTCTTATCCCACTCGACCGATCTTGCATCCTCGATTTCAACTATTAAATTTTAATTCCCGTACTTATATAAAGCTTTTTTTTTCTGCAAAATTGCTTTTATTATCAAAAACTGTTACAGTCTGAAATACAGTATATATAAAATA
Organism: Candidatus Gastranaerophilales bacterium; assembly: GCA_021205645.1. Lineage (GTDB taxonomy): Bacteria > Cyanobacteriota > Vampirovibrionia > Gastranaerophilales > Gastranaerophilaceae > UBA2883. The sequence goes on from JAJPXE010000020.1 coordinate 15,698, forward strand.
TATACTGTATAAATAACAGTTTAATCAGCAGTGAGGGTTAATTCTATTCTGTTCGGTTCTTTATCAGGCTTTGATGCAGTGCCGTAACCGATATATGTTATTTTCTCCGGCGGTACATCGCAGCAGATTATCAGGTATTTTACAACCTTGTATACATAAATATTCGCAAGTTCCCAACAGGCACGGTATTTTAACTTTCTGTTCGCGGAACATTCTACAAAGATTTTTTTGCCGCTCATTTTGTCTTTCAAATTATCCAATCTTTCTTTTCCGCCGCTGTTCAGATATTCTTCCGTGAATAAATCGTCAATAGGGATTTTGATTACTTCTTCATACATAGTTTTGTCAATTGAAATACTTTGTGAAAACTCACGGCTCTCAGAGTCATACGAGTTCATAAAAAAAGAAATAGATAAAATAAGTATAAAAAAAATAAATTTTCTCATTATTAACTAATAATGTAATAATTCGGGATTAAATAGTATTCTCTTATTTACTAATTCTGCTGTTACAGTTTTTATTTTTTATAACTTACATTCCCTGAACGGAAACGCTGGTGACCCCGATACTTTTTGCAACATCAATAAGCTTTACAACATGACGGTGTTCTGCATCCGGCTCAGCCATTATTAACAAACCGTCAGGATAGTTCTTCAACTTTGAACTCATGACACTTTCAAGTTCTTCTTCAGATACCGCCTGACCGTCTATTGAATAACTTCCATCAGTCGATACCACAAAATTCATTGTCTTAAACTCTTGCTTACTCTGTTCTTTTACCGCCTGCGGCACAACAAGCTTTAACCCCTGCTGATCCATCATTGGTGCAATTACCATCATAATTATCAGAAGAACTAAAAATATATCCGTTAACGGTGTAATATTTATCTCATTAAAACTATCTCTCATTGATTACCTGCCTTAGTTTGCCTCAGTTTATATTAACTTCCTTCCGCATCAAGTTTCTTGTTTTTATCTTCAAGCATTCTTTGTGTTTTTTTCGTCAGCGGTTCACCTGCTATAACCAGTTTTTTATACTGTGCCTCCTGAGCAGCATCCATTATATCCATTATAACGGCGGTTTTAGTCTTTTCATCGGCACGTACAACCACTTCTTGTTTCTGAAGTGACGGCTTAATCTTCTCCAGTTCAAGTGCAAGGTTTTCGGCACTTATCATTTTATCATTCAGGTATATTGAACCGTTCTGTGTCACACAAACCGTCGCATTACGTTCTTCTATGGATGTTCCGTTATTAATTTCAGGTATGGTAACCTGATTATTTGTTGACTGGAATGTAGGTGCAACAACCATCATAATAATTAACAGCACCAGAAAAATATCTGTCAACGGTGTTATGTTTATCTCTGTAAATAATGCGTTTTTACCTGATTTTATAGCCATTTTAAAGCTTTCGTCCCCTTTAGAGTTTGTTTATAATGCAATACTTGATGATGATTTTGTTGTTGTTTCATCGTCAGAGTCAACAAAACTCAGGAACAACAATTTAATCAGCTGAAAATCGTCCTCATATCTTTTAACAGTAGATTGGAATGAGTTATAAGCGATAACCGCAACAATAGCAACTCCCAGACCGAATGCTGTTGCAATCAGGGCAGAGCCGATGCCCATAGCAACTGCGGCAGATTGGTTTCCCTGAGTTGCTAAATCCTGAAATGTGTATAAAATTCTGACAACCGTACCGAACAAACCTAAAAATGGTGCTACACCGCCGATTGTACCGAGTATGGTCAGGTGATTTTCAAGTTTTCTTGTTGCAAGACTTGCTGCAATATCAAACGAACGTGAAAAGCCCTTTCTTTGTTCGTTAAAAATTCTTACGGCCTCTTCGGTTACTTCACCGATAACGCCGCCGCACTGGATTGCAAGGTTCTGAGCACCGACAAGATTATCTTTTGCCAATTCTTTTTGCAATTTCGGAATAAACAGTACAACATCCCGTTTATTCTTATTATAAAACGAAAATCTGTTTATAACGGCTGCCAATACAAGGATTGAGCAGATTAAGATAGGCAGAAGCACAGGCCAGTCCATTTGAATTGAATGTAGTAATAATTCCATAGTTTTATCCTCTTTTCTGTTTCTTGTTAATTTATCTTACAGAACCGCCAAATACATTGTAATCGAATGTAAATTGGATGTCTATATTAGAGCCTTTGTATTCAGCCGGAAGCGGTCTGAACGGTGCGGTAAGTTTAACCGCATTGAGTGCTGCCTGATCGGCAGCCGGTAGTCCCGATGAACGATATACCCGACATGAGAGCAACTGTCCGTTTTTGGCAATCTTGAACAGCAGAACAACTTTTCTGCTTTCGTTACCTTTTGGCGGATGCCAGTTAAATTTAATTCGTCTTTGCAATTCTCTCATATAAGGTCCGAAGTCGGGCTCTTTGATTGCATCTATTCCCGGTCGTCCTCCTCCTCCGCCGGGATTTCCCGCATATCCGCCCGAGCCTGCTGATGAGCCGGAGCCCCTGCTTGAGCCGGAACCGGTGCCTTTATATGTTGATAAAGACGGTGTTGGTGCATAGCTTTTGCCGCCGGTGCTTCCTGCCGAAGAACCTCCCGAGCGGGCACCTGTCTTTGCACCGGTTCCCCCGACCGGACCGGTTGAAAGATAGTTTCCTTTTGGTGCACCTGCCGGAACTGGAATTGCAAATGGTGTTGTTTGCTTTGGTGCAACCGTTTTTGGTGCGGATACCGGCCTTGACGATGGTGCTGCGCTCGGGCGTGCTGCCGGTCTTGGCGACGGTCTTGTTTGACGCGGCGGCTCCTGCTGCGGTTTTGGCGTACTTGCCTTTGGCGGAGCAGCTTTTTTGGGAGCTGCTTGCTTTTGAGATTGTTCTTTTATAAGTTGTTTTTGTTGTTTTTGTACCATTTGCTGCAAGCCGGACGATGATGCGGATTTTTTAGCCGGTTTTACAGCTTTTGCGGGTACGCCCGTTACAGGTTTGGTTTTATCCCTCACACCGCCCGTACGTGAATTTATATCTGCCCTGTTTTTTGTATTAGGATTTTTTGGTGGTGCCGGTTTATCCACTATTACAAATTCAATGTCTTTTTTATCCGGAATAATAGGTTTATTAAACAAATCAAGGTGTATACCAAGTATCCCGAGTATAATTACAACAAGCCACGCAGCCGCTACTGAACCGGGATGCAACAGCGTTGAAATAGCAACGGATTTCTCAAATGAAAGACCTTCACTTTTATTTTTTACGACAGAAGGTATCGTATACCCCTCATTTACCGCCTCTTGCTCTATTTCGTATTTATTTCCTATTATGCTCATTGTTCTTTCTTTTCTTCGGAAATTTTAATTCAAACAATGTATTAAAATATCCTCCAAATATCTTAAATAATCGGGCTACATATTATTCTGTATCGGTAGATGCCGGAGTAGTTGTAACAGGCTGTGTAAGTACGATATCAAAAGCTGCTCCTGACGGAATTTCGACATCATTACCTTTATCTGCGATAGATTTAACGACTCCGCCTCCTGCACCGACAGCTGTTCCCAGTGCAGCACCTTTACCGACACTTCCGCCGGCAAGTGCACCGAATACCACACCTGATACCGCTCCTATGGCAGAACCTGCGACTAAGTCTTTTCCGTAATCTTTAGCAACATCCATTTTTGTTCCGCCGACTAAAGTTCCTGAGCCGTCGTCAGTCTTTATAACTGCTGATATCGGAATTTGCAATCCGGCAGGAGTTACTATCTGGTTAAATCTGATACATAATTTGCCGTTCATACTTCCTCTTTTTGCACGTGAAACTTCAACTACATTGCCGACTACCGAGCTTCCGGCAGGGGCTATGAGGGATCCGTTATAATAAAAATCCGATGCAAGTGCAATTGAATATACCTGACCTGTGTAAGCATTTGAAGAGCTTATTGCAGTTGTTGAAATAACTGGTACATTTTCACCCGCAGGAACAGTAACAACACGTCCTTTTAGGGTCTGACCGGATGTTGCACTCTGCTCTGTGCTGCTGTAGCATTTTTGATCATATACCGGAGTCTGTCCGTTTGAACTGTATGAAAAATTTGATGCTGCCATTGTAACGTTTATCGAAATCAATGATGATAATAATATCAAGCTAATCTTCTTTTGCATTTTATCCCCCTTCTATTTTTATAATAGTAGTCTAATACACTTTTCCTAATAATATTTTATTATTAAACTGAATAATGTCAATCTGTTAAGGTATGTGTAATATAAGCAGGTTCCGTAAGTACAATAAGCAGGTTAGCGCCGGCAGCTACTGTAACGTGTTCTCCCATTTTTCTGGTTTCTCCCGGAACGTATTGCAATACACCTACAAAGTGGCGGGCTATTTTTTCCTGATAGTGCGGAACTTTGTCATATACTTCAGGGTCGGTCATTTCTCCGCCTATAATATTCCCGTTTTTAGTATGGATATAACCCCGTATCGGAATTGTAAATCCGTCAACAAACACCATTTTTGTTATTCTGACCACCATTGAGCCGTGAGTTCCTATTACCGGTTCGTTTTTCTTCTCTATAAATCCGTAAAATACCGTACCTTTCGGAATTATCTTCGTTTCAAATTCAAAAACATCGTTTATACATACAAATTTAAGCTCATTGGTATTATCGCTGTATGCTGTCGAAAAATCTTGAAGGGCTAATACCTGTATAAAGCTTCCTTTAGGAACTTCTATCCCATCATAATCACGCATCAGGGCTGTGTCTGCATAAACACGGCTTAGTGCCAGTATAAATATTGTTAATATTATCAGGAGTTTTCTCATACCATTATTATATATAATATTTTTTATTTTTATATCAAGCATACAGATTAAAATTGTGATAAAATCAAAACTATGTTCAAAAAAGTGTTTATGCATACAATACTGATATTAGCCGCCGTGAGTATGCTTGCTCCGTTTGCTGTCATGCTGATAATTTCTCTGTCATCTGAAAACAGTATATCATACAGTGATTTGGACGGATTTATAAAACATTTGACATTAAATAATTACAGAAATGTATGCGATACCATTCCCGTATTTCGTTATTTTTGCAACAGCCTTATTGTATCTGTCTTTACAACCGTCGGGCAAATAGCGGTTTCAACTGTTGCCGGATATGCGTTTGCAAGAATAAATTTTAAATACGGAAATGTGTTATTTTTTATAATTCTGGTGACGATGTTCATCCCGCCGCAGGTGAATATAATCCCGTTATTTTTCTTAATGCGTAAGTTTCATCTGGCGGACAGTTATCCTGCATTAATACTTCCGGGGATATTCGGCGGTTTCGGGGTGTTTTTAATGCGTCAGCATTTTCTTTCGTTTCCCAAAGAGCTTGAGGATGCTTCTATTATTGACGGTTGCAGCAGGTTTCAAATGTTTATTAAGATTGTTTGTCCGCTTGCTCTTCCTGCTATGGCAGCACTTGGGATATTCACGTTTATTACAAGCTGGAATGCTTTTATCTGGCCGTTGATTATAACAAATTCGGAGTCAATGCGGACATTGCCGCTCGGGCTTGCAATATTTAAGGGCAGTTATCGTGAAATTATTGAGTGGGGTGATTTGCTTGCATGCTCGATTATATGTACTGTTCCTGCTGTTTTAATATTCCTTGCCGGAAAGAATTTTATCATAAATGATTTGATGAAAGGCGGAGTGAAAGAGTAACGGTTGGAATTTTCTACTATAAACATCTACACCGGAATTAAAAACATTATCGCAAATAATATACTGAAAAATATTGTCCCTAATATCGCAAATGTCATAAATGTTATATGTAGTACACTCTTTTCAAAATGCCGTATGTATAAATAAATGCCGTAAAAGTATGACAAATATCTCATTATTCCCATAAATATCGTGAAATTTATTAAATAGATTAGTTTTATGTACATTATCTTCTCCCGTTATCAAAAATTATAAATTCTGCTTAATACTTTGCTATTACTCTAACGGTTAATCCGAATAAACTATTTTTATTTCCATAGTTGTGATATAATTTCTAAGGGGCTGATGAAGATAAAGTTAAGCGGATTTAAATTAACAATAATATTGTCAACGCTCACAATAGCAGCGGCGGTATCGGTTTTGGCAGCATATTTATGGTTGCTGCCAATGATTGTTGCCTCTCATGTTGTTCATCAACAAATTAATTCCCTGCTCTATAAATATACAGGTGCTAATTTTGTTATCGAAAATCCCGCTTTAGAAACGAAACTCCCTGCCAATATCGCATTCAGTGCCGATAAGTTTCTTCTTGTGAAAAATAATGAAAATATAGTTGTTGCGGATAATATTAATACAAAATTTTCTTTAACAAAAATATTTCTCAAAACACTTAAAATAAACACTCTCGGAGCTGATTATATATATATTGATGTCAATAAAGTTCTCTCACTCGCTCCGAAAACCGGACAGCAAACCGCCAAATCCGGTTGGGATATTGATTTTTTAGACTCGCTGCTGTATCTCAAAAATCTTAAAATTCTATATAATATCAATAACAACATATTTTTTGATGTTAATGCTAAAAATATGCAGATTAATCACGCGCACAAACGCTGTAAATTCGTGCATTTTGATATCAATACAACAATGAAAAAAGGCGGACGGAATACTAAATTATCTATCGCCGATGACAATAAAGTCTATATAAAACAACATCAGCTGTTTATTGACAATTGTATTCTAAAAGTCAATAAATCACTTGTAAACATCAATGCAAACGCACGCAAAAACAAAAAATATAAACTGGAAGTATTCTCCAAAAACTTTGCGGTTGAAAACGTTATAGACCTTGTAAAATATGACCTGATTATCCCGAACGGTTCCGAATTGTTAGCTTACTTTAAGGATATTACCGGTCAGTTTGATTTCAAATTTACATTCACCAATAAGGGTTTGTCAGGTGATGTTAATCTTGATAATTTATCCTTGTTGTTTGTTCCCGTAAAAGATGTTCCTGTCAATCTGCACAAAGGTCATATCCTTATATCATCAAAAGACATTGAGCTTAAAGATTTTGAGGGCTTTTACGGCACAAGAAAGATTAATCATCTGAAGTTTAGCGGAATAATAAAAGATTATCTCAAAACATTTGATACAAGTATAACTGCAGATGCAGCGGTAACGAATGATTTTGCAAAATTTTACCTGTCGGAGATAATCGGTTATCCTGTAGGTATAGTCGGAAAAGCCGATACAAAACTGCTGATAAAATCCTTAAAAGGTGTAACTGATTTAACGTGGTTGTTTAAGATAAGTCCGGAATGCGATTTGCTTGTCGGCGGTGAACCAATCGGGAAATACAGGGTTGAGCGTGTTCTTGTTTCTAAAATGCAGATTGTTAAATCGTTCCTGCATATAAACAGTATGGATTATTATGTAACAGTTCCCGGTCTGGCTAATTTCACAAAAAGACGTATTGTAAGCCTTAACGGTGTTATAGATTTTGCAAAAGGTGTTGACTTTAGAGAGATTGGATTTGACATAACTGAACCTATGCCGGGTGAATTTCTGAATATGATTATACGTCAAGACTTTTTCAGAAAAGGTACAGTAACAGGTAAATTAAAAGCCATTGACGGCGATAAGGGAGTTAAACTGTTCGGGAATTTGAATTTGAGTCAAATCAGAATACCTTCCCAGAGGTTGTATATTGAAAATGGCAGGTTATCAACTGATTTTAACAGTATAAATATAACATCATCGGGCAAATACAGACGGTCAAATTATAACCTGAGCGGTAATTTCTTTAACAATATAGCGTTTCCGATAATTGTTAATAATATAGCGTTGTCTATAGACAGCATTGATATAGCACGTTTGCTGCAATCGTTCAACTCACAGGGTACAAATCAGCCGGAACTTCCTGTTGATGAAACAGATATGGATGGTGCAATCTCGTTTGATTTAGCCAATCTTATAATAAAAAAATGTACTTTCACTCTTGGACAGGGTTCATACAAACTTATTAACTTTGGCAATCTGCATGCTGATATGTCGCTTGATGAAAACAGTGTTCTGAAACTCAATTCAAACCGTTTTGATTTTGCGGAAGGTCATTCATCATGTCATGTTAACTGCGACCTAAAAAAACATAAATATAACGTCCGGCTCGGAGCTAAAGATGTTGACTCGGATATTATTGCAACATCGTTGTTGGATTTAAAGAAAGAGATATCGGGCAAAGCAAGCGGTATAATTGATTTATACACGGATAAAAGCCTAAAGCTCAACGGAAATATAAAATTTCTGGTAAAAGACGGAACAATCGGAAAAATAGGTCTGATTGAATATGTTTTGAAAGTCGCTTCCGTATTCAGAAATCCGCTCGCAATGATTAGCCCTGCAACTATTTTTGATTTGATGAATATACCTGACGGCAAATTTGATAAAATCGAGGGCACTCTTGATATTAACAATAATATTGTCGAGCATATCAAAATAAAATCGATTGCTCCGATGCTGAGTGCATATATAGCGGGACGGTTTGATTTAGAGAACCGTGATGCTTCGCTGCGGATTTATACACGTTTATCAAACAAACATAAAGGTGTGTACGGGATATTACGAAATATTTCATTAAGCTCGATTGCTTCCCGCGTATCACCAGGCGGCAGAAACGATATGAACTATTATTCTTCTGAATTATCCGAACTTCCGGGGATTGATGCCAATGATAAAGACTGTCAGATTTTTCTGACCAAAATAGACGGCGATATTGAGAACAACAACTTCATTTCCTCGCTCAAAAAACTAAAATGAGTCTGCAAAAACAATAAGTTTAGATGCTATTATGACAACCAGTATTAAACTTTGTGTTTACGGGAAAGAACAAGCCGCTCAACGCTTCCGCATGTAATTTTTGCATCATCCTTTACTCAATTCATCAATCAAATCGCCGAGTTCTTCCACCATAGCTGTTCTGTAGATGTCGCACTCTTTTTCGGACTTACCTTCAAACCTTAAAGTAAATACCGGTTCTGTATTACTCTGTCTGATTAATGCAAATCCGCCCTCAAATACCACACGCATACCGTCAAGCGTGATAATATCTTTAATAGGATTGCCGAAACATTTCGGATTATCTTTAACATATTGTTTAAACCCTTCAAGGACTTTTTTCTTTAATTCGTTCGGACACGGAAGTCTTAATTCCTGTGAGGTGCATACCTTATCAAACGGTTTAAGCAAATCTTCTATCTTAAAATCCGGATTGACCCGTTTATGTTTAGCGGCTATTTCAATAATCCTGCAGCCTGCATAAACGGCATCGTCAAACCCGTAATATCTGTCTTTAAAAAACGTATGTCCGCTCATTTCACCCGCAAGTATTGCTCCTTTTTCTCTCATCATTGATTTAATATATCCGTGACCGGTTTTGCACATAACTGACTGACCGCCGGAATTATCAATCGTATCGTAGAGCACCTGCGAACATTTAACCTCTGATACAACAACAGGTTTTTCTTTAGTGTTTTTATATTTTTCAATAACATCAAGCGCATAAATCAGCAAAAGCTTATCACCTGTGAGCTGGCATCCCCGAGAATCAACAATTCCGATACGATCGCTGTCACCGTCAAAAGCTATACCAAAATCCGCATTATTTTCAATAACGGATTTTTTAATATCTTTAAGATTTTTTGGCTCGCTCGGATTAGGGTGGTGGTTCGGGAAGCGGCCGTCAGGCATGGAGAATAATTCCACTACTTTGCAGCCTAATTGTCTGTATAAATTTGGAGCAACAACTCCGCCCGTTCCGTTTCCGCTGTCAACTACCACTTTTATTAACCCGTCCATACTCTGCGACATATTCTGAAACGCAGTTTTAAGCTCTCTTATGTATTGAGGGATTATATCATATTCTTTCAGGCTGCCTTCTAACAGCACCGGTTTTCTGTATTGATATTCTTCAAGAGTATATTTTTTTACGATTTTAATTTGTTCTTCGTTCAGTGATTGTTTTTTGAAAGTCATTTTTAGCCCGTTATATTGTCCCGGGTTATGACTTGCCGTAACAATAAGTGCTCCGGAAACGGAATTTTCTCCAGTAAGCTCTTTTGGTACGCCTGCGGCTTCTGAATAGTAGCCGATAGGTGTCGGGGCAAGACCTAAGTCAATAACGTTTGCACCGGTTGAGCGAATACCTTTTATCAATGAATTCGATAAAGCGGGAGAATGTGTTCTCGCATCACGGCATACTGTTACCCAAAGGTTATTGGGAAGTTTTTCGTGATTGTTTGAGATATATGCAATGTAACCGCGGCCGGTGTAATAAAATAATTCCTCTGTTATGTCTTTTCCATATATCCCTCTGATATCGTTCTTGCCGAATGCGGTATCAACTATCATTATTCTCTCCTTTATAACTTATATTTTAGTTATAATGTAGTATAAATATGAAGAATTTTCAATTAAAATCAAGATACAGAAATACTATAGCGGCATGGATATTTATTCTGCCTGCTTTAATCGGAACTTTTATTTTTATCATTATTCCCGTGATTTTTTCGTTTGCGCTAAGTTTTGTTAAATGGGATTTGCTTAATGAAATACAATATGCGGGATTAGAAAATTTTAAGTATATTCTCGGGGATAAATTGTTTTTAAAAGTTTTATTAAATACTTTTGTATATGCAATATCTGTATCGGTTTTAGGTGTAATAATTCCTCTGGTTTTAGCCGCAATATTAAACAACAAAATCAGAGGGGGTGAGTTATACAAAACAGCATATTTTATCCCGTTCATCACACCTATGATAGTTATTGCACTTGTCTGGCAATGGATATTTGACCCGAATGCCGGGTGTTTGAACCAATTTTTACATCTGCATATTAACTGGCTGTACGATAAAGCTTATGCCATGCCTGCGTTAATTCTTGTATCTGTCTGGAAACTCACGGGATATAATATGATAATCTTTTTATCAGGGTTTGCCGGCATAAATCAGGATTTATTGGAAGCATCAAAAATCGATGGTGCAAATGTGTTTGATACATTCAGGCATGTTACAATTCCGCTGCTATCTTCAACAATATTTTTTGTAATAGTAATAACGTCCATCAGTTCATTTCAGGTATTTGATTTGATATATATGATGACGGAGGGAGGTCCTGAAAACAGTACGATGGTACTTGTGTATTCAATATATAAATATGCATTTGAATATTTTGATGCAGGAAAAGCAAGTGCAATAGCATACATCCTGTTTGCAATAATCTTTGTTCTTGTACTGTTTCAGTGGAAATTGCGTAAAAAACTTGTTTATAATGAACAATAAGAATAATTGTTATTCGCCGAATGTCATTTGTGATGAGATTTCGGCAACAATTCTGGACACATCGGCACCGCCGAATGCTGCTTCCAATACCAGCTGCGAATTAATCAGCAAGGTTTCCCTGTATTCCATGGTATCAACATCAATAACACTGAATTCAATAAAATCATCTCCTACGAATTCCAGTTTCCCATATTCGTTTCCGGATACCCAACGTAAAAACATGTACTGTTTTTCAAATTCTTTTAATCTCTCTAACATTCTCATTTTCTAACCTGCACTGTCTACATTATATATTTTAGCGATTTTTTTAATAAAGTCAAAGTTTTTTAAAATAAATTTACCGTAACATTTATCTGATTGATTATTTATCTGCTGTTATGCTAATATTCGGGCATGCCGGTTTATTGTTTCCATTCTTTATATTCTTAAACAAAAAACGGTGCGAATGATTTATAATACAGATAAAGTGCTGCAAGCACAAGTATACTGCCGCAGATTTTCAGCAGCACGCCTGAGAACGATACAACCGTGCCGAATTGTTTTACAACACTTGTAAACATACCCGCTATAACTAGGATTAACCCCTGTCCCAGAGCAAAAGCAAACAACATAATTATTGAAAGCAGGACACTGTTTGATATTGCGGCAAAACTCATAATTCCCGCAAGGATAGGGGTTGAACATGGAGTGCCGCCGAGTGCAAATACCGCTCCTAATATCATAGGATAAATATATTTGGAGTTGTTAGGGTTTGACGGCACTTTGTTTATTATTGTCGGAATATTAAAATCAAGTATTCCGAGCAGGTTTAATCCCATCGCAAGTATTACGGAAGCCATGATTATTATAAAATATCCGCCTGCAAGCGATATAAATACGTGTCCCGTCAGGGCGCATATTACTCCTATAATGCTAAATACTATTGATGAGCCGAATATAAATGATACAAGCTGCAAAAATGTTTTGAAATTGTCACCGTCACCGTATCCGCCGATGTAGCCGATTACTACCGGAAGCATTGCAAGTGAACACGGTGATATTGATGCAAATATACCGCCCATAAACGATAAACCTATCAATATTGCCTGAAAATTCCAGTTTGCCGTCTGTTCCGTAAAATAAGTTGTTATATCAATCATTGCTTAACTCTTTCAAATAATTTTCAAACGTATTAGTATCTATATAAC
>JAJPXE010000198.1 GCA_021205645.1 Candidatus Gastranaerophilales bacterium
ATACAATTTAATTATTTTTTTACTTAACTTAAACCTTTTTGTTGACAAATAAAAAATTATGTGTTAGTATCTGTGTGGGGTAAATGTATATTTTTGAGTCTTGCACAACAGCAAGGCTTTCTTTTTTTAAAAATAATACAGAGAGTTTGTACAACATTAAGGCTTTCTTTTCTGGGGAAATAATACAGAGAATTTGTACAACAATAAGGTTTTCTTTGTTTTCCGCAAACTTAATAATAAATTTGTGTTTACAAAACTTAATATCTGTATTGATTGATTGTTTTTCTGTAAATGTAAAAATTGTCTGATTAAATCGCTAATTTAATACAAGAATTATATGCGGATTTCTGTTTTTGTGAATTTTATCCTATTTTGCCCTAAATACCGAAAAAAATATTTCTTAAACAATTATTAATATGAAAAAATATTGACGATAATATTATAAAACCGATATAATAGACAGGTACGAAATACGAAAGGAAGCACAATGACCGAATATACATATAAGAGATTAGACGGTAAGAACTATACTGATGAAGACATAAAGAGTATTATCAAAGAAAAAGCGATAAGATTTATTAAGCTTCAATTTGTTGATATAAACGGGCAGGTCAAGAATATGTCCGTGCCCGCACAGCATATAGATAAAGTTTTATCGAACGAAATTATGCTTGACGGCTCGTCAATCAAAGGGTTTAGGAGTATTGAAACATCTGATATGTTTTTCTATCCTGATAGAAACACTTTTGAAGTCCTGCCGTGGAGAAATGAAGAAGGATATCAATCCGCAAGAATAATCTGCGATATTTATAATGCAGACGGAACACCGTTTGAGGGTTGTCCGAGATGCAACCTTAAACGGGTAATGAACGAAGCTAAAAAGTTAGGTTTTACAATGAATATAGGACCGGAAGCGGAATTTTTCTTATTCTCAAAAGATGAGAGCGGAAACATTACAACCTCAACTCAGGACAATGCGGGTTATTACGATATCGGACCTGAAGATTTAGGCGAAGATGTCCGTTCCGACATCGTTACAACCCTGCAGGAAATGGGGTTTGATATAGAGGCATCTCATCACGAAGTTGCGGACGGACAACACGAAATTGACTTTAAATATGCCGATATACTAACAACGGCTGATAATGTTGCAACATTCAAAATAGTCGTAAAAGCAGTTGCAGCACTGCATTATCTTCACGCAACATTTATGCCGAAACCTATTTTCGGAATTAACGGCTCCGGTATGCACTGTAATGTTTCATTGTTTAAAGGCGATAAGAATGCGTTTTTTGATGAAAAAGCGGATTATCAATTGTCAGATACAGCCAAATATGCAATCGGCGGTATGCTTAAACACATAAAAAGTATAACAGCAATCTTAAATCCAACAGTAAACAGCTATAAACGGCTAGTTCCGGGGTATGAGGCACCTGTATATCTGGCATGGTCGCTTGCAAACAGAAGTGCATTATTGAGAGTGCCTGCAAAACGCGGTATTGCAACAAGGGTTGAATTACGTTCTCCTGACCCTTCGTGCAATCCGTATTTAGCGTTTGCGGCTATCCTTGAGGCGTGTCTTGACGGTATCAGAAACAAAATTGAACCGCCGGCACCGGTAGAAAGCAATATTTACAAACTTACTTCTAAGGAGAGAAAAAGACAGAAAATAGATTCACTTCCCGGAACATTGAAAGAAGCGGTCGATTTATTTGACAAATCGCTTGTAGCGAATGCAGCATTAGGTCAGCATATAATGAATGAGTTTGTAACGGCAAAAGAGAAAGAATGGGATTCCTACAGAACAGCTGTTACCCAGTGGGAATTGAATAAATATCTTGCAAGGTATTAATCATGGTTTTGATAGGGCGGCAACACTTCGTAGCGCCTCACTGCAAGCACCCGCTCCGCAGGGGTGGGGTGCAACAGTGAAGCAGTTGCACTGTCCACTCCGTAAGGGTGAGGGAGATTTATAGGATAAATCTTATGAAGATACTGCGCAATATTAAAAATTGTAATTTTTCATGCCGGAATTTGTTATAAAACCATGTTTGTAATATCATAAATCATGGTTATACCCCTTGATAGGTATGTCCTAGTCTTTTTTCAAAAAAAGATGGAGAGGTGTAATCCGTAGTAAAACAGATAAAAAAGAAAAGGAGAAATGCTATGGCAGTAGCATCACTGGTTGAATTATTAGAAGCAGGTGTACATTTCGGACACCAGACAAGACACTGGAACCCGAAAATGAAACCGTTTATTTACGGTGCAAGAAACGGAATTTATGTTCTGGATTTGAGAAAAACTACAGATTTGCTTGATAAAGCTTATGAAGTGGTAAGAGATTATGCGGCAAGAAACAAGAATGTGTTGTTTGTCGGAACAAAAAAGCAAGCTTCTGAAGTTGTATCTGAGGAAGCAATGAGAGCAGGAGCATATTATATCAACAGAAGATGGCTCGGCGGAATGCTCACAAACTTTGATACAATCAGAGCAAGAGTCAATAAATTGAGAGAATTGGAAGAATTTATTTCAAGCGGGCATGTTGAAAAGTTACCTAAAAAAGAACAGGCTCAATTGAACAGACAACTGGCAAAATTGAGCAAAACTTTAGGCGGTATTAAAGAGATGAGAGGTCTGCCCGATATCATATTTATTGTTGATCAGAAGAAAGAAGCAATTGCAATAGCAGAAGCAAATAAACTGAATATTCCTGTAATCTGTCTTGCAGATACGGATGCTGACCCTGATAATGTCGATTTCATTATTCCGGGAAATGATGATGCCATACGCTCTGTTAAACTGGTTACTTCAAAATTAGCTGATGCCGTTTTGGAAGGTAAAGAACTTAAAGCTGCTAAAGCTAACGAATCAAAGAAAATTGAATCTATTAAACCTGAAGATGCAGGTGTTAAAGTTGAAGAAACAGCTAATGTATAGTTTATAGATATTTAAGAACGCAATTGTCAGGTATAATTGTACGGGCATTGCGTTCTTTTTAAATAAAAAAGGAGAACTTAAAAATGAATATTACGGCAACAATGGTAAAGGAACTTCGCGATAAGACTGGTGCGGGCATGATGGCTGCAAAGAATGCACTTGTAGAAGTTGAAGGTGATATGGAAAAGGCAATGGAAGTACTTCGTCAAAAAGGTATAGCATCTGCTGAAAAGAAAATGGGCAGAATAGCAGCAGAAGGCAGAATTGCTTCATACGTTGACGGCTCCTGCGGTGCTATGATTGAATTGAACTGCGAAACTGACTTTGTAGCTAAAAACGAAGAATTTATTAACCTTGCAGATGGTTTAGCAGAATTAACCGCTAAATCAAATCCGGCTGATGTTGAAGCTTTAGAAGCTTTAACATGCCCGAAATGCGGCAAGGTTATCTCAGAAGTGTTAAAAGAAAAGATTGCCTCTATCGGTGAAAAAATCACTATAAGAAGATTTGTCCGTTATGAGGGTAATGTTTCCACATACATTCACAACGGCAAAATTGGTGTTCTGTTAGAAACCTCCGAAAACAATGAAGAAATATGTAAAGATATTTGTTTGCATATAGCATCTTCCGCACCGGAATTTGTTTCAAGAAACGAAATTCCGGCATCAGTTTTAGAAGATGAAAAAAGAATTGAAATGGGCAAAGAAGATTTAGCTAAAAAACCGGAAGCAATCAGAGAAAAAATTGTTGAGGGTCGTGTTAACAAATTGATGGCACAGAAATGTCTTCTTGAACAGCCTTTCGTAAAAAATCCGGATATTACAATAGAACAGCTTATCTCTGGCAAGTTAAACATTGTTAAATTTGACAGATATGTACTCGGTGAGGGTCTTGAAAAACGCAGTGATAACTTTGCAGAAGAAGTCATGGGTCAATTAAACGGCTAATCGTTTAGACTTATATAAAAAAAGACCGGGCAGAATTTTCTGTCCGGTCTTTTTTTGGATAAATCTTATTACCAATTTTTGAATGCTCTCTTTATAAATCTATCTTTTGCAAGAGCTTCCATCTCATCAGCTTTTTGTGCTTCTTTTGTAAACACATCATCAAAATATTTTTGTTTTATATCATGATT
>JAJPXE010000074.1 GCA_021205645.1 Candidatus Gastranaerophilales bacterium
TTTTAGCTAAATATCTTGAAAAAGGAATAAAAACCATTAAAATATAGAATATGATAAGAGATTTTTTAAGTAGAATTATATCAATAAAAAATACCCCTCAAGGCAGAGTTTTAACCATTTTCGGTGAAGAATACATACCGATAAAATCAATAGAATTATTCATTAATAAAATTAAGATTTTAGAAGCCGCAATGGAAAAACGTATAGCAACCATTCGCATAATGGACGAGCGTTTAAAAAGGGATAAAGAGCTTATCGAAAGAATGCACAGAGCACTAGGTGCTCAGAACCAACAGATGCACGAACAACTGAATATCATAAACAGGCAGCGTTCACAGCTTAAACATATTGAACAGTTAAACTGGAAATTAACAAAACTCAAACACGAACAGAAAAAAATTGTCAAAATGTCCGGCATGTAAAAAATTTCTATAACAATGAACAAATATTCTGATATGCAAAAAACTCCTAAAAGAAACAAGGTATGGTTACGAAGCAAATTTGCAGTATAATCAACATATGGAGTTTATTGATTTTGAGAAATTAAGCGGCGAAGCCAATATGCAGAAAGATTGCAGTCTGCTTGAGATTGCGATTTCGGAACAAAAACAGGATGCAATATTCCGTTTATACGGTTGGGAGCCGGCATGTATATCGCTCGGAAGAAACCAGAACGACAGCTTTGTCAATAAAGACCTTTTATCAGAACTCGGTATAGATTGTGTCAGACGTCTGAGCGGCGGCAGAGCATTACTGCACGACAAAGAAATTACCTACAGCTATATTGCACCCGTTTCTTTGATTGCAGGCGGCGATAATATTGCAAAATCTTACCGCTATATCTCCTCTGTCCTCATTGAAATATTTAAAATCTTTGATATAGAACTGACTATAGGCGGAGCAGAACGGCATATTACAAAGAATAATTACTGTATGTCAATTTCAACAGGTGCGGATTTATGCCTGTCGGGTAAAAAATTCATCGGCTCGGCTCAATACAGAAAAAACGGATATATTCTACAGCACGGCTCTATTCTACTCGACTATGACCCGATTTTAACAGAAAAAATTTTTAATGAAAAAACAGATTTTTCTTCAATAGTTTCGCTTAAGCAAATCAATCCGGATATAACAGCCGATGATATAATTCAAGCGGCAAAGCAATATTTTGAAAAACTATAACAACAAAACCGCCCGAAAAATTCACACAGGCTAAATAACCAAATTTAGACGATTTGTATAATTGTGCAAATCACGGTTAAGTTATATAATCAGATTACAGCAAATAGGTAAATAAGAAAGGAGATATTTATGGAAATAAAACTCATAACCGACACAAAATCACAGGAATGCGACGTATTTGTTGTAAATATGTATGAAAGTGAAAAAACAACGGAAGAAATAGTGAATAAATACGCAATCGAAGAAGACCATTTTGAGGGAAAATTCGGCACAACATATCTTTTGCCAACATACGGGAAGCAGAGTGCAAGAAAAATTCTTGTAATCGGTTTCGGTAAAAAAGAAGAATTTACGCCGGACAAATTAAGACAGGCAGTGGCAAAATCGATAAAAAAAGCCGTTCAAATTGAGGCAAAAACCGTAACTTTTGATTTTAGCGGTGTTGATTTTGATTATACGGAACAACTGGTATACGGGGCTAATATAGCTGATTATACATTTGATAAATATAAAACAAAAAAAGATAAAAAAATAGAAACATTGTATATATCCGGAGATTTATTCGCCGTAGAAAAGGCAGAAAAAATAGCAAAAGCAATGAAATTCACAAGGGATATAGCAAACGAACCCGCTCAATATGCAACACCCCAAAAATTAGCAGAGCTTGCAGAGAGTTTCGGGCTTGAAACAAAAGTATATGACAGAGAAGATTGTGAGAAAATGGGAATGGGTGCTTATTTGGCAGTAAGCAGAGGCAGCAGCAGACCGCCAAAGTTTATCCACATGAAATATTCAACTCCGAACCCTAAAAAGAGAATTGCTATAATCGGTAAGGGTATATGTTTTGATAGCGGCGGACTTGATATCAAGCCGGCATCGTCAATGCTGACAATGAAAGATGATATGTCCGGCGCAGCATGTGTATTGGGGATTATGAGCGTAATAAAAGATTTTAATCCGGAAATTGAGGTTAACGGTATAATAGCCGCCTGTGAAAATATGCCGGGGTGTTCTGCATACAAACCGGGCGATATATTAACGGCAAAAAACGGTAAGACGATAGAAGTTGACAATACCGATGCCGAAGGCAGATTAACGCTGGCTGATGCACTATGTTATGCGGATGAACTCGGTGTTGATGAAATCATTGACTTAGCGACATTAACGGGTGCCTGCATGGTAGCATTGGGAACAGTTGCAGCAGGTATAATGGGTAATAACGATACACTGGTAAAAGAATTAATCCGCACGGCTGAAAAATGCGGTGAAAGATACTGGGAACTTCCGATGTATGAAGAATACAAAGAAAGCCTAAAAAGTGAATTTGCCGATATGCAAAACACCGGCTCACGGTGGGGCGGTGCTTCAACAGCAGGATTATTCCTTAAAGAGTTTGTAAAAAATGCAAAATGGGCACATATAGATATAGCAGGTGTTGCATATCTTGATAAACCTCAAAACGAATTTATCAAAGGTGCAACGGGTGCGGGCGTAAGAGCTTTATTGAATTATATTCTTGCACAGTAAATTTTTTATTTTAACCGTAATGATAGGCGGTTCGGTTTGCATACAAACCGAACCGCTTTTTAGCTCATTTTTTAACCGGTAAAAAAAAGAGAACCGTAACGGTTCTCTTTTTTTGTTATGCATTGAATGTTTTAAACGATCGCTCGATATTCTTACTGACAATTTGTTTGACGGAATCATACTCCGTTTTGAGTGCATTGTGTTCGGTTTCGATTTGTGCTAATTGTAAATCCAGTTTTGAGTCTTTGGCATCTACATCATCAATTGCTTTTTCATATTCAATTCGAGCTTTCTCAATCAACTCATCATTGGCAACCTCAACAAGGTCTTCATCGGTTGAAAGACTCGTTTCCGCAAATATGTTTATCGCATTTCCGTCATACATTGACTCATCGGTTGTCATTTTGTATAACGAAACTTCTCCGTTATTGAGTGCATCAATTAACCAATCTCTGTCAACGGCATTAGATTTGCTTATTGAAGTAAATCCTGTGCCGGAAACAAGATTGCCGGTATCATCCTCATAACCGCCAATCATATAATAAACGGATTTCCAATAATTATAATTACCGTCGGATTTCATTTCACTGATATAATCTTCCTGTGAAGTCAAATCAGAACGTCCGCTGTATAAATATTTTGAGCCGACAATTTCAAGGAAATCTTCCAGAGTGTTCGGCATAGGTGTCAATTCGGATGCAATCTGCTCCGGCAGGACTATCTGCCCTGTCGAATTATCTTTGAGTATATACATTGAATGTACCGAACTGGTATTTGCCATTACCATATTCTGGTACGTGACATCTTCATATTCAATACCGTCTGCCGTAACAACTGACATTTGCACTTTTGTGGAATCAAGTGCTTCTTCATATTCGGTATATGCTGCATTCTTTAAATCAGACAATTCCAGTTTAGAATAATCCAGAACCTGTGCTTCATATTCCAAATCATGCATTCGCGATGTTAATGAAAGCAAGCGTACTTGCGATGCCGACATACCCATAATGTTGTCTCCTTGTGGTTTATTCCCATTTGTATGTTTTACGGCACTTTTTTATCTAATCTTTAATATTTCAAGCAAAAACATTACAAAACTTTACAAAGCGAGGATGTGCATAAAGATTTAAAACAAATTCAAGAAAGGAGTCTACGGAAAAATCCCAAAATTAATAAAAATTTTAATTTTTCCGTAAACATAAAGATTAATATTTTTATCAAAAAGATTTTTTAAAGAGCGAGAGAAATTCATTGACCTTTTATCAAATTTTCCACTTCAAAAACAACTATATTATGGATATTTTCAACGGTTTTGGCTCCATCAATCAACTTAACTCTGTGCGGTTCCGCTCCGGCA
>JAJPXE010000072.1 GCA_021205645.1 Candidatus Gastranaerophilales bacterium
CATTCTAACAGCTTAGGCAACGAGATGTCCCATGCCTATGGCTGGCTGCCATAAACCAAGGGGCAAATATATTGTAACAGGTGGCTCTTAGTCCACTCAATAATATCGAATATATTCCAACAGCCACAGTTCCGATTGTGCCTGTGATAAACCAGAAGATACCTGTGATGAGATTCAACAGAGAAAGGATGAACACAGCAGCCAACAAAGCTGTGGCTATCACAGCCCAGACAGGCTTCCGTTCCACTTTCTCGTTCAACCCAACCTCACTCATCCAGTTCCCCACAGCATAAAACCCTATGTACTGGCAAACTCGATTCAGTCCCCAAGGCAATGGCGGTAAAGCAAAACCGCTATAAACACCGACCACATACACAGCTGACAAAACCAAAGCAATTATATACGTCCCTCTCCTGCCGACCACATTCCGCAGTACGTTGTAGATAACGACTGTCAGGAAGAAACAAGGCAGGAACCACAGGTGGACGTTGAAATCCAAGAAATCATACTCGCCTCGTATCAAACCGATGAAGGATTGTAAGAAGGTCATATCAGAAGCACGGAAGTGTCGCTCTACTAGCTGCCAGTAAAGTAATGCGAGCAGACCGAAGCTGAAATACGGAATCATTACTGTGAAAAAGCGGTGCTTTGTGTAGGATATCGTTGGTTTCGTTTTATACAGCCATCCTGCCGCCATGAAAAAGAGCGGCATATGGAAAGCGTAGACGAAATTGAAGAATGTAGCGTTCTGGTACACGTGACCGAGTGCTACCAAGATGATTCCTATTCCCTTTAGAATGTCGAGTCAGTGGAGTCTGGTCTGTAGGGCTGTGATATTCTGGTCAATAGTCTGTTTTCGTTTGTTTTGTTCTATTCCTTCAGGAGAGGAAGTTAAGCTATTAGAATACCCCCCCCCCGCGTCATTTTACTGATAGCTATCATTTATTAATATTGCTCCTTATCTTACAAATCGCTATACAAATCCTTTGAATACACGCCAGCTTCAATCAAACCTCTTATACTCTCTGTCTTCCTGGTAGGTAACGCCAAACCACTTGTCGCTCGTCTCCAAGACTTTCACTGTTACCTTTCCACCCCGGAGCAAGCCACCGATGTGTGTCGGCAGCAGATACTCTGCTTTCATAGGATTGGCAGGGACTGTGGTTTTGAAGAAATCCGTGAAGCCTTCATCGAGCACTCTCATGTACCACGGATCAGAACCATCAGCAGCCGGGAAGCCCCAGAAGTTCATAGACACATAACTTTCCGGGTCTAGCTTTACTCCGTCAGCCTCAGCATCGGTTTCAGTCTTCAATATATTACTGGTCTCTACCACATCAAGCACATGTGTATGCCGTTCCGCCACTTTACATATACCTCTGGTAACTCCTCCATGTTCAGACAAGGTGTTCTTTAGAATGAAGCCTGCCATAGCGATTGCATTCTCGGCGTGATCGAGGATTAACCAATCGTGCATAACCTTGAAAGCGTTCTTGCCATAGTAGCCATCAGCATTAATCACAGCGAACGGCTCGTGAATGTCTTGGAATGTGTATGCCACTTCCACTCCAAGTTTTCCACAGATTGCTTCTATTCTATTTCCAATCCGCTCTTTAAAATCAGATTCGATATCCGGTCGGATGACAAAAACTATTTTGTTAAATCCAGCTTCGATAGCACCGCGGATGGATAAATCCATGATAATCTCATCGTGCAAACCCACAGGCTCAAGTTGTTTAATTGCTGATTTGTTTTTGTCGGTCTGATAACAGCTGCCAATACCGGCCGCTATTATAAGCAATGTTGTTGGTTTCATAACTTCTCTCTCGTTCTCCCCAAATGTCACAATTCTGCTTGACACCTGTCCAAAGCCGCTGCAATAACTTGATCCATATCGTAGTATTTGTATTCTCCAAGGCGCCCACCGAAAATAACATTAGCCTCTTTATCTGCAAGAGCCTTATACTGCTGATACAACCTACTGTTCTTTTCGTCATTGACCGGATAGTAAGGCTCGTCTTCAGGCTTCCACTCTGAGCTGTATTCCCTACTGATCACAGTCTTTGGCAGGTCATTGCCGTCTACATCCTTGCCGAACTCAAACCATTTATGCTCAATAATCCTCGTCCAAGGTGTCTCACGGTCTGTATAATTCACAGCGGCATTTCCCTGGAAGTTGGAAATGTCGAGAAGCTCTGTCTCAAAGCGGACGGAACGGTACTCAAGATAACCAAGGGAGTAACCAAAATACGCATCTATCGGTCCTGTGTAAACAACCTTATCTGCCAGAGCGTCCAACTTCGCTTTATTTTCTAAGTAGTCTGTGTTCAACCAGACTTCGATGCCATCGAGAAGATGCTCAATCATCTTTGTATAACCACCAATCGGGATGCCCTGATAAAGTGCGTTGAAGTAGTTATTATCAAAAGTCAATCGAACGGGGAGCCGCTTTATAATGAATGCAGGAAGTTCTTTACAGTCTCGCCCCCACTGCTTCTCGGTGTAGCCTTTTACCAGCTTTTCAAAGATATCGCGACCAACAAGAGAGATGGCTTGCTCTTCCAGATTCTGAGGCTCGTGAGTAATCTCCGCCCTCTGCTCATTAATCTTCGCCTCAGCCTCTTCTGGGGTGACTACTCCCCACATCTTATTGAACGTGTACATATTAAACGGCATCGAGTACAACTCACCTTTATAATTAGCCACAGGGGAATTCGTGAAACGGTTGAACTCTGCAAACTGTGTGATGTAATTCCAAACCTTTTTGTTATTGGTGTGGAAGATATGAGCACCGTACTTGTGAACATTGATACCTTCAACATTCTCTGTATAGATATTGCCGCCGATATTTGGGCGCTTATCTACCACAAGCACAGATTTCCTTTTTGCTTTTGCTTCGTGTGCGAAGATGGCTCCGTATAAGCCCGAGCCGACTATTAAGTAATCGTACATTAGTTTTTACCTGCTTTCCTAAATCGCGCCTTTACAGCGGATATTATATTATTTAATAAGCCTCGTGTCATTGAATTGCCAAAATACGAGTACAAAAATGCCCAAAATATATAAACAAATGCTCCTACGAGGATTTGAAGGACAAGAGCTGCTAAAGTTCCATCATAATAATGGGCAACCATTCTAACACAAACATACATAATTAATCCAAATAATGCAAACGGAACAGAACTACTTAATATTGTCCTTAAAGAAAGATACTTTCTGCAGATCCACATCTCTGCAATAAGCCCCACTGTTTCAGCACATATCGTTCCGACAACAGCTCCATATATTCCAAAGGAGGGAATCAAAACGGCGGATAAAATCAAGTTAACAACAGCGTTTACGCTTAATATCTTTACCATTACAGCATCCATTTTAAGAGGATATATATAGCTCTGACGAACTGCTTCGCCAAAACCGATAATCAAAATCAACGGGCACATACAAACTATAACGTTGCCACAAACCCGAAATGACTCTCCGTAATACAGAACAGCGAAAAGATCAGCAACTGCAGACAATCCGAAAGCCGAGGCGAAACCAATTATGCAAGTGATAGTCAAACAATAGCAAAAGTTTTTCTCCAGACTCTTCATATCCCGATTTGCTGCATATCTGCAAGCCCGAGGAAACAAAACATTTCCGATCACAACTATAAAAGATCTCGGTATCTTAACAATTTTATCAGAATACTCGTAGAATGCGACATCATCTCTTGTAGATAATATACCCAATAATGTTTTATCAAAGACAGTGTAAAGCGTAACAGCAATAACCGCAGCAAATAAAGTAAACAACGGCTTAATATGCTCCTTTAAATCGCTAAAAGATACCTTTAGTGGTGGAATTTCTCCCACCACTTGAGGCATAACAACAATCTGCCCCGAGCAAACCGAACAGCACATAATAAATGTATAAATCCCAATATCTTCTGGAGATTTTATAAATGCAAATATACATATGGTTTCGAGAATCTTTACAAGTGCGTTTCTAATTGCAACAAATTTAAATTTCTCAAGACCATAAAACAGCCATGTAATATCAAGAGCTGCAGAAAAGACATAAA
>JAJPXE010000211.1 GCA_021205645.1 Candidatus Gastranaerophilales bacterium
GTTTTATAAGGGTATGTTTTATTGTGATATAAAAGGGGTAAAGGGGTAAAATGGTAAAGTGATGAAAAAAAAGGGGGAGGGGAACAAAATTTCCCCTCTCTCTTTGAGGAAAGGGGCAAAGCAGACAGTGCCAACTGCCCCGCTTGTCCGAAGAGGGCTTTTATTTTTTTCCTCAAAAAACATAATATTAAGTTTTGTAAAGTTGTACTATTAAAAAATGAACAATCCGAAAAGCAATATCGTTATATGAATGTAAGAGGTACAAATTATGAAAAAGAAATGCACAAAATTTGAAACTTTGTTTACATTCTGCGATGAAAAAACTCTGACGGAACATGTTAATCAATGCGAAGATTGCCGCAGAGAGTACGAAAAAATGAATAAAGTTTCAGCATTGATACAAGAAGTGAAACCTCATTATAAACAAAACAAATATTATGCCGTAAGGGTTGCATGTTTGTTATTTGCTTTTATAATAGGCGGTGTAACCTTTCAAATAGCAGATATGAACTATGGATTGGTTGACACTATCAAATACGGTCAACGCTTTACAGCAGAAGATTTAGGCTTTCAAACAGATGAGTACGGCTTGTTAATGGTTGGTGATGAATGAATTTCAAAGACATAATTAATTCCAATAAACAGAATGTCAGGAATATAATAAGACTTATTACAAAAGAAACGAACGAAGATTTAGAGCAGGAAGTATTTGTTCGGGTCTGGAAAAATCAGGATAAGTACGTAGAAAAAGGAAATTTAAAAACCTGGATATGTACGATTGCAAAAAATATATCAAAAGATTATCTAAAATCGCAGGCAAAAAGACAGGAACAAAACTATGTAACAGATGAAGAAACAATAAATTCAATAAAGGATCAAAAATCAGCGCCAGGGCTTGCACTGCTGGGTAAAATCCGTCAGAAAAAGATTATACAGGCTATAGACAGCTTAAAGCCAAAGTTCAAAGAGGTTATAATGCTCTGCGAAATAGAGGGTATGACCTACGAATGTGCGGCAAAAAAATTGGGCGTTCCAACCGGAACAATTAAATCAAGAATATATAACGCAAAAAAAGAGCTTGCTTTAAAACTTGAAGATTTGCTATAGAAAGGTCAGAAGATATGAAAAAGTTTATTATAACAATGTGCTTAATTGCTTTAACCGGAAGCGTTGTAAATGCACATCCCGCAAGATCAGCGGATTTACATCATAAAAACCCTCCGCAGCCGCAAAAGATTGCACCGGCTCCGCCGAAAACTAATGTTATTGTGTACAAAGTTCCGCTTATACCTGCTTTGCTGCACGTTATATTGAATTAGTGATTTTTTATCAATAAAGGATATAAGTTTAAGAAGAAAGGATTATCTTATGAAAAAGACACTTGTATTACTCAGTTTAATAGCTTTATGTTCGGGTTGTGCGTATGCAGACACGGACACCGATACAGCTGCGGCAGCTTCTCAGACTTCCGTTCAGCAGGCAAGACCTGCACAAAACAGGAATTATAACAAAAACACAGGCAGTCAATTTGACGGTAAGTACAACAATTCTTCAAAAGGGAATTTTCAAAACTCAAAGAATAACGGTTTTAAAGCAAACAAGTCATCCGACAAATCGCAATATAAAGGTAACCGTCCTGATGTAAAGAATAATGCCCGAAAAGATAAGGAACAATTCTCAAGACCAAACAACGCTCCGAACGCACGCAGAGGACAAAATCAGAGGGTTCAAAGACCTGATAACAACAGACAAAAATTCAATAACAGCAAGAATGCACCTGCACGTAATATGAACAGGGGTAATAGCGTTTATCAGCACAGAGGCAGAAATGCATCTTCCAGTAAAGCTCCGGCAAGAAGATAGTTTATAAATCGTGGGTACAAAGTTAACAAGAAAGGATATCGTATGAAAAAAACATTATTAGCAGCAGCAATACTTGTAATGAGTACAACAATGGCATATGCAGGTCCGCAGGGCGAACCTCCAATGGGTCCTCCTCCGGCAGGACATGGTGACAGACCGCCTTGTTGTGAAAAACCAGGATGTAAACCGCCTGCACCAAAAGTTGATATGGAAAAGAAACTGAAACTAACTCCTGATCAGATTGCTAAGGCAAAGGCTTTGAGAATGGACTCCCGTGAGCAAATGCGGCCGATTATGGATGCTATCAAGACCAAAACCGAACAAAAAGAAATTATCAAGCACAATCAGTCTTTGACCGCTGAAGCTCAGTGCGAACAGGTTGAGATTTTGAACAATCAGATTAACGAGTTAAAAAAACAGGCACATGAAATCAGGATAAAGAATGAGCGTGATTTTGAGGCACTTTTGACGGCAAAACAGAAAAAAGAACTTGACAAAATCAAAGCAAACGCAAAGAAAGATATGGTAAAACAGCATAAAGACAAATGCAAATCGAAAAGCCATAAGAATTGTCCGCCCAAATGTCCTCCAAAAGAGCCGCCGGTAGGACCAATGGAATAGTTTATACACAAACAATTTATGTGTGCAGCAGATATATTCATATCTGCTGCACTTATTTTTTATCTTCTGCTAATATTTATCTTCTGTCGGTAACCTTGATGAGGTGCCATCCGAACTGTGTCCAGACGGGTTTAGATATTTCCCCTGCCGGAAGATTAAATGCTGCAACTTCAAACTGCGGAACCATTTGTCCCCGTCTAAAGTAGCCTAAATCCCCGCCGCTTTGACCTGACGGGCATTTTGAATAGAGTTTTGCGTAGTATTCAAAAGAGCCGTTTCCATCGACAATATCTTGTCTGACCTGTTCAGCCTGTGTTCTGCTTGAAAATAGGATATGGCTTGCACGAACCTCCGTTATCGGAACATCTGCCCGCACTATGTGACAAATTCCGGTTAGCAACACGAGCAATAAGGTTATTGATAATATCAGTTTTTTCATAATTTAATCCTCTTTATTTTGAATAATATTATTACATTCTAATTCTAATTTAACAATTGTGCAGCCTGTTAATAAATATTCAGATTTGTGAATATGATATCAATTAATACCCGTCTGCGAAATTGATGTTAAGAATTATAAAACAAAAGAAATTAGATGGCAAAATTTTTTGGGACGATACATAAAATGCCCTGAATATGCGGTTAATTTTTCTTAACAAAAAATCTGCTAAATATGAGTAAAAACCTCGCTGTTCTTTGTTTTGGGTAATGTATTGCTGATTATTGCAGATTAATAGTTATTATATACAACATCACTCCCGTATTTTTTATATAATAATTCTGCAATTGTCTCAACATCCGGTAAATTATCAGCTTGTAAAACATCACATAAATCAAAAAATCTTGTCCCCATTGGTGCATAAGGTGTTACTTTTTTAAAATCAGTATCATAAAATTTTAACAGGACCATAAGTCAATAAAATAGAGGGTTTTTACCCTCTATTTTAAGTTTTGGGCCCGGAGGGATTCGAACCCACGACCAAAGGATTATGAGTCCTCTGCGCTACCGCTGCGCCACAGGCCCAACTGAGGCTGCAAATTTGTCGTATCCGGCTGACATAATTCAGTTTATCATTTAATAAATAAAAATCAAGATTTTTTATTTATTTAAAATATTCGTTAGTAATCTTACCAATGTACTACATGAATGTCCCCGGGAAGAAACTATTTATTCAAAATGAAGTTGTTAAGACGATAAATAGGGTAAAGCATAGTCATAACCTCACGCGCAGAGGTAAATGGATTGCATTCTAAAATCCGCAAGGATATCACCTCACCCGAAGGGGTAAATGGATTATGTTTAAAAATTCGTATGATTTTCACCTCTCCCAAGAATCTGACTTTTGTCAAAGCGGCAGCGGGTGTGCCGTTCCGGCACACGGTCTGCCGAACAAAAAGTCGATTTTCTGCCCTCTCCGTCCGGAGAGGGCTAAAACTAATTTTCCCATCCCCAAACGGGGAGGGGAGCGGAGCGGGGGGGGGGGCCGCCCCCCCCCCCCCCCCCGGGGGGGGGGGGGTATGAAAAAAGCCCCACCA
>JAJPXE010000103.1 GCA_021205645.1 Candidatus Gastranaerophilales bacterium
GGATGCGATTATATGAGTTCATTTGATGTGATTCTAGCCAGATTAAAAAAAATACCTGTACTATTTGAAATTAAAAAGCATGAGAAAATTTTTAACAATAGATTGAAATATCTGTTTTATCCTGGACAGGGAGACAATTTATTGGTGGTATTTTCTGGCTTTACCGGTGAAAAACCAAAATATAATTATTTTACTTCATTTAAGGATATCAACGCTCCAAAGATCTTTATACTTGATGATTTTGGATATATGGGAAGCTATTATTGGTATGAAAATGGAACCGATATGCCGGAACAACTAGTAGATGAGCTTATAGAAGAAGTACTAAAAGGAACAGGGTGTACAGGCCTTATTACAGCCGGAAGTAGTAAAGGTGGAACAGCAGCTATTTATTATGGATTAAAACACAATGCAGTTAGAATTTTTTCAGGCGCGTGTCAATATTATGTTGGAACATATTTGAATCGCCCAAATCACTTAAAAATTTTAGAAAATATGGTTGGAATGGAATCGTCTATTCCTGTCGGTATAATCAATTTGTTAGACAATAAGCTTTCGCAAATTATTTCAGAGTGTTCGAAAACGTATTTAGGGACTATTGAATTGGTTTATTCAATGAATGAATTGACATATGAACGTCAGATAGTTCCGCTATTGCGACAGTTACATTCGTTTTCTTACTCAGTTATAGAAGACATAGAGACGTTTGAAGAGCATTCAGATATTGGAAAATGTTTTCCTAAGCATGTAATTGACTGGTTTGGAGTAAAGGAATCAAGAGATCAATGAGCATACATAAATTTGTTCAAAAGTATCATAACATGTCTCAAAATGTAAAAGCCGCATTTTGGTATACATTTTGTAATATCTTGCAAAATGGTATCAGTGTAATAACAGTACCTATTTTTACAAGAATTATGTCGACAGAGGATTATGGCATTTACAGTATCTATATTTCATGGTACACAGTATTCTCTGTGTTTACAACATTAAATTTGCATTATTATGTATTTAATCGAGGTATGGTGAAGTACGAGGATGATAGAGATGGATTTGTATCATCTTTACAATATTTAGGGGTGTTAAGTACAACTATTGTTGCACTTGTTTGCTATGTATTGCGTGGTGAAATTACATCTTTGTCTGGGTTATCTGGTACAATGTTTGTCTTAATGTTCGTTGAGTTATATACAATTGCACCAATGAACTACTGGATGACTAGAAATAGACATGAATATAAGTATAAAGAGGTCGTTATTGTAACAATTGCAAAGACATTATCAGTACCGCTATTGGGTATTTTATTGATTTATATAATGGAGGATGATGCACTCGCCAGAATCA
This sequence comes from Candidatus Gastranaerophilales bacterium, assembly GCA_021205645.1. Lineage (GTDB taxonomy): Bacteria > Cyanobacteriota > Vampirovibrionia > Gastranaerophilales > Gastranaerophilaceae > UBA2883. The sequence continues at coordinate 1,345 of JAJPXE010000103.1, forward strand.
TATCAACGGTTTTTATTACAGCAATTTTGGGATTATATTTTGCAACTGGAATAATTAAGAAAAGCCCAAAACCTAATATTAAAAAATATTGGAAATATGCGCTATCCTTTAATTTACCCTTACTGCCGCATTTCTTATCAACAAATATTTTGAATCAATCAGATCGGATTATGATAAGTAATATGGTAGGAAGCAGTCAAGCAGGTATATATAGTGTAGCTTATTCAGCGGGGATGATTTTGCTTATAATTAACACAGCAATCAATCAAACAATTGTTCCGTGGCTATACGAAAAATTAAAAAACAGGGACTATAGTAATATAAGTAGGACCTTCAATTTCCTGCTAGTCATTGTGTTTACTGTTAACATTGTTTTAATTTTGTTTGCAAGGGAAATCATATTTATTATGGCTCCAGCAGATTATTATGAAGCTGTATGGATTATTCCTCCTGTTGCAGCCAGCGTTTACTTTATCTTCTTATACACACTATTTTCCAATTTGACTTACTATTTTGAAGATACAAAATATGTAAGCTTCTTATCGGTTATAATTGCAGTCTTAAATGTTGTACTGAATTATATTTTTATAGGAAAATTTGGATATATTGCTGCCGGTTTCACTACTCTGTTTTGCTATATCTGTTTTAGCGTATGCCACTATATTGTCATGAGATTATTATGTAAAAAACATAATTTTTATGAGAAAATATATGACATGAAGACTATTGTCGCGCTTTCTAGTGCAATGGTAATCTTATCTTTGGGAATAGAATTTTTGTATCCTTACATGTTTATCCGATATTTATTGATACTTGCTATTGCTGTGATTTGTATATTTAACCGAAAATATATAGTGAGAAAATTTACAGATGTAAGGAGAAAAGGAGCTTTATGAAAAAGAAAATGGTTATGATTGTTTATAATGTCCTCAGAACAGATGCACGAGTTATGAGGGCTGCGAACAGTTTAAAAAACGAATTTGATATAACATTAATTGGATTAGGGGACGATGATTATAAAGTACCTGGAATTGATGTTGTTGAGATAGAGCTAAATAAGAAGAGTAGTAATCTCTCAAGATATCTTGATTTTTGCCATAAAGGTTTCAAAATTATTAGAAATGGAAATTATGATGTGCTTTATGCACACGATTTTTATTCAGCAGTTTTCGTTTGCATGCTTAAAAGGAAAATTGATAAATGCATTTATGATGCACATGAACTTATTATTCCCGAAGATGGAAAAAACATGTCCGCGAGGAGTAATCTCTTCTATCATCTCGAAAAAAAAGCATTGCGTTATACTAATATAACTATATGTGCTAGCGATGAACGTGCTCAGTTAATGCAGGAGCATTATCAGCTTTCTCTATTGCCATATGTTGTGAAAAACATTTCTGTGTTATCTAATGATTATGTTGCAGAAGACATTTTTTCACCTGAGTTTAGGACATTTATGGAAAAAGATGGCTACACTTTGGTCTATGCTGGAAATTTGTCAGGAGGTAGACGGATTGAAACCGTATTTAATCTCGCAATAAACAGTAAAAACAATGTAAAAGTGCTAATTATTGGTGATGGCGATGCGAAAGAAAAACTTCTAAAATATGCCAGCGAAGCCCTCCCTGGAAAATTTTTATTTGTTGGTAGTATTCCTTATAATATGCTTGGTGCATACCTTAGCAAGTGTGATATTGGCTTTTTAAATTATCCTCCAAGCAATCTTAATAACACTTTTTGTGCGCCTAATAAAGTATATGAATATGCCAGTGTCGGTTTACCTATTATTGCAGAATATAACCCAACTTTGGTGACATTGATACAAAATACTGGCATTGGACGTGTAGCAAGTGATGAAAATGATATTTATGAATGTTTTGATGACCTTATTGATAATCTTGATAATATGAAACAACAGTGTTCGGATTTCATTCATAACAACTCATGGGAGAACGAGTCTAAGGCTTTTAGAAATTATGTAGCGGAACACATAGGTTGATTTGAGAGAGGACTTTTTGATGGATGATTTTTCCTTTGCTAGATGCATAATAGTAATTATAGTTTCGGTTATACAAACCCTTTTCTGGTGCAAGAAGTCCTCAGATTCCTTCGAAAAATGTATTTATATTTTTTCTACACTAACGGTTTGTATTTATTCTGGAATCGGGACTTCATATTTGACAGTACAAATCAAATTTGTTTTAATGTATTGCATTTTTTTGATATGTTTGAATGCATCAATTTACTTTGTTTTACATGTAGTATTGCATAATGATTCACCTACTCTTTATATAGGGGCGTGTGAGAATTACCAAATGGATGATGCTGGGCTTATACCACATAATCTAATGATGTTCTTTGTATTCCTTTTTTATGCTACACTATTTATTTATTTGGTATATCCTACTTTTAGAGTGTATCAGTTATGGAATCCACCAGTACCTACATCAGAACTTATTTATGCAAAAACAGCTGCTTCAAAGTCCTCATCAGTATTAAGCTTGTGTAGTACACTTAATATAATTGCACAACCATTTTTCTTTGTGTATCTGAAGGAACAGCTTGATGAAAAGAAGATAGCCAAATTTATTTTATTAGTTTTGATATGGATGTATTTAGATTATCTACAAAATGGATATATAA
>JAJPXE010000160.1 GCA_021205645.1 Candidatus Gastranaerophilales bacterium
CTGCAAAGGTTCAAAATCTGTATTACTTGTTTTAGTTGATAGACTTGCTAATTTTGATACTATTAACGATGAGGATATTATTAAAATGGAAAATTGGATTAATAACTTACCTGTAAAAATTCCCGGGTTCAAAACTCCTAATGAAATGGCTCTTGCCGCTTAATTGTTCCACTTACTTGTTAAATCCGTCGAAAGTCGCTCAAATTAAGCATTAAAAACCGTTGTTTTTATGTAGCCCCAAAATATGTCTTGCAAGACAGATGAATTTTGTGTTATCTTAATACAGGATGCCGATATGGCTCAGGTGGTAGAGCAACTGATTCGTAATCAGTAGGTCGGGAGTTCGAGTCTCCCTATCGGCATTTTGTGTTTTTTATCTTGATAAATAAGGATTTTTTATGAAGCTTTTTAATTCGTATTCAAATATGTTAGAAGAATTTATACCCGTTGAAGAAAACAAAGTAAAGATGTATGTATGCGGTCCGACGGTTTACGATAATGCACATTTAGGACATGCCAGATGTTACATTACCTGGGATGTTCTTTACAGATATTTGAAATTTAAAGGCTATAATGTAACATATTGCCGTAATGTTACCGACGTTGATGATAAAATCCTCAAAAAAGCTGTAACAGAGAACAAAACACCCGAAGAAGTTTCAGCATACTGGTACAATCAATTCACAGAAAGTATGAATGCACTAAACAATCTTAAGCCCGACATAGAACCGTTTGCAACAAAGACTTTAGGCGAAATGATAAAGATGGTTAAAGAATTAGCAGACAATGGTTATGCTTATGAAACCGGCGGAGATGTATATTTCAGGGTTTCTAAGTTTTCAAAATACGGCGGATTATCAAAACAGCCGATTTCGTCGCTTATGAGCGGTGCGAGGATAGAAGTCGGTGTTAAAAAAGAAAACCCGCTTGATTTTGCGTTGTGGAAAAAAGATGAAAAATTCGGTTATAAATCACCTTGGGGCACGGGTCGTCCCGGCTGGCACATTGAATGCTCGGCAATGATTAGAAAATTCTTAGGTAAAACAATTGATATACACGCAGGAGGAGCCGATTTAATCTTCCCTCACCACGAGAATGAAATTGCCCAGTCGGAATGTGCCAACGGCTGCAAATTTGTTAATTACTGGCTGCATAACGGGTTTGTTACGATTAATAAAGAAAAAATGTCGAAATCGCTCGGAAACTTTCTGACAATAAATGACCTGCTTAAAAAATATGATGCAAACACAATAAGGTTTTTTATTCTCACCAATCATTACCGCATGCCGGTGGAATTTTCTGACGAGTCACTGCAATCAGCGGCAGCCGGAGTAAAGCGGATGCTTAACGCCAAACAAACTAAGATAGATGAGAACATCGATATCACTAAAACAGAAGAATATAAGCAGTTTATGGAGGCAATGGACGATGATTTAAACACATCAAAAGCTCTTGCGGTATTGTTTGACCTTACGACAAAGGCAAACAAGGATATTTCCGGAGCGTTCACCGTTCTTTACAAGCTTGCAGGGGTTTTGGGGTTTAGTTTTGAAAAAGCAGAGCTGTCGTCAGAAGAAACAGATGAAATTTTAGCAAAAATCAATTCAAAGCTTGACAAGGAATACGGTTCAATAAACGAGCTTATTGAGGAAAGAAAAAGGGCAAGGGCGGAAAAGAACTGGGATTTATCGGACAAAATCAGGATAGCACTTGATGAAGAAGGAATTATCCTGAAAGACTTAAAAGACAGAACCGTCTGGGAAACAAAGAAATAAATATTTGGATGTAAAGCGGATTTTGTATAAACTGAAAAGCTATAGCTGCGAAACTCGAAGCAACAAAGACAAAAACGAATTACAGCTGAAGCGGAAAATTATTAATGTTTCCCTTTCCCTTTGGGAGAGGGGCAGAGGTGAGTGGATAATGAAAATAAATATAATAATATTAACACTAATACTTGTCTTGACAACAGGGTATATGAAAGCTTTTGCATATCCGTCCAATGCAATGGTTAAAGTAGGAATAATGGACAGTAAGTACACAACGGTTGAAAGAAACTCCGTCAGCATCTACGGAACAGGAAGCTGTATCGTAACAGGTAACAATACAAAAGAAGAGTTTATAAAGTTAGATACAGGCAAAATATTGAATATAAAACGTGAGGATGGACATTATATACTGACATACAAAAGTGGTGATAAAGAAAATGATTACGAAACCACCTGCTATTTGACAGAAGATTTCACGGTAACATGCCCCGGTGGTGTGCTCGGGATACAGGATTTAATCAGAGGGGGAAAACCCGCACTATATCGGGGGGAATTCCGATTTTATGCTAATGCGGCAAATCCTGACGTATTCTATCTCGTAAACTGTCTTGATGTGGAATATTACCTGAAAGGAGTTGTTCCCTGCGAAATGCCTGTTTATTTTGGGTTGGAAGCACTGAAAGCGCAGGCGGTAGCAGCAAGAAACTATTCTCTAAGTCCGAGAACAAGAATGGCAAGGTGTTATGATGTTGTTGACAGCGTTGCAAGTCAGGTCTATCACGGCTATAACAGAGAGGCTGATATCTCAAATAGGGCAATAGACGAAACTCACGGGCTTGTTGCTCTGTATAATGATGAAATGATTGTTGCCGTTTTTAGCTCAACTGCTGGCGGATATACGGAATGTTATTCAAAAACCTTTTCTGACCCTGTTACTACAAAATTTCCGTCACCCGATAAACCTTATCTGAAAGCTATACCTGATTTACCGGAAATAAAACCGTTAAACAACGAAGAAGATGCTTATGAGTTTTATTCAACAACTCCTGTTTCCTATGATATTCATTCTCCGTTGTACAGGTGGACAAGAGTCTGGAGCAAAGAGGAACTTGAAAATGTGCTTAAAGCTAATCTGGTTGTGCAGTCAAAAACGGGGTTTGTAGAACCGCCTCTTGAAAAATCCGAAGATTTCGGGTGCTTAAAATCGATAAAAGTTACCGAACGGGGAGAGTCTGGCAAGATAATATTTATGGAAATAGAAACCGATAAAAATGTTTATAAAATCGGAAAAGAGCTTGTTATAAGGAGACTGTTCACAAAAGACGGCAAAGCACTGCCGGGGGCAAATGTTGTATTCAAATACGAAACGGACGATGACGGTAATTGGTCGGATATAACCGCATACGGCGGCGGTTTTGGGCACGGCTCCGGCATGAGCCAGTATGGTGCTATGTATATGGCACGTGATTGCAAAATGTCATTTGAAATGATTTTAAAACATTACTATTCCGGAATTTGTATCGGTACAAAACCGTTTGAGCTTAAAGCACAGTATATCACGCAGTGTTTTTATTCTCCTAAAGACAGAGCTATTCTGGTCATTCCCGACAGAAAAAATATGGAGGTTCTTCAACTCAATATCAACGATAATATTGTCAACTTAAACCTTAATAATGCCGGAAGTAAACAGCGTTGTGAAATAGATTTGTCATCATATATCAATCAGGGAGAATTAAACACGATAATCTTCACTCCGCCGTGTCAGAATCGTTTAGACACAAGAAACCTCAAGAAAATCGAACCTGTTACAATCTATATAAAACTATTATGAGAGTGCGGAAAAAATCCCAAAATTGACGCAGATTTTGGAGATAGCTTGGTTGCCGGCGTTAAACGGGTACGGCTTCGCCTTTCACCCTCTGCAAAACGGTCGTTCTGCCGGCATTTTAAAACTTTACAAGCATAGCTGTTGCCGCTGTGCAGCACAGTTTCCGCAGTCCCTCTCCTTTTCTTTCATGCGAAAGCGGGAATCGCTCCGGACAGCTCAAATTTTAACAAAAAAAAGAGCCTCAAGGCTCTGAAAATTTGTGAAGTGTAGTGTGTGTAGAAAGAAACTTTTGTCTTTTTCTTTAGTCCTCGTCCCAATCTTTTGGGCTTCCTCGTGTCGTTTCTTCTCTTTATACTCTGTATGTATATATAAAGTATTTATCC
>JAJPXE010000254.1 GCA_021205645.1 Candidatus Gastranaerophilales bacterium
TTCCTCTCTGGTCTCTGGTGTCTTTCTGCGTCCCATAACATCGTCTCCTTTCTTTTATTTGAAAAAATGGGCAAAAGAAAAGCTCCCAACTTGTTACGGTTGAGAGCCTTTCGTTAACTCATTATGTAGTTTTCAGTCAAAAAATGCTATCTGATCAGTTGAAAGAATATCATCATATTCAGAGACAAAATCCGCTCCTTCAATTTTAATATCAAAGAGTGTTTCTTCAACCACTCGAACGCACTCATCTGTGTTGGATAAAATTTCTTTCCCCCAAAACCTCAGAACCGTCCATCCCATGAACTGCAATTGTTTGTCAACTCGCTCATCTCTTTCTCTATTTCGACTTATCTTCTGTACCCAATACTCTGGGTTATTGCCACGTTCAAGTTTTGGTTTTAATACCTCCCAATCTTTCCCGTGCCAAAATTCTGCATCACAAAAAATAGCAAGTTTGTATTTTGTAAATACAATATCTGGCGTCCCCGGCAATGCAGAATAATTTTTTCTATATCTATACCCATGATGCCAAAGAGCTTTACGAAACTTCACTTCAATATTTGTGTCTTTGGTATGCACATGAGTCATTGCCTTGCGCGTTCTTTCAGAAGGAGGACTGTTCATCTGGCTACTTCCCACGTTATTCTTCTCCATTAACAAACTCAGCTACCAAATGGTCGCTTAACTCTGACAATGATTTGATCAGTCCTAAATTACTGTATTCAAAGCTCTGTGTCAGACTGTCCCATTGCATGAATCCTAAACAATGCTCATGCATTTCCCCATCTATAACTGTTCGGATATTTGAAAGATGTTCCTCGGTGGACAATATATGTGACAATCGTGGGCTGGCACCATTATCTATATTTACCAGCAATCCATATTTTGCACCTGATACAAGACAATAACCGACAAGTTGTGACCATTCTTTTAGGCCAGCGCTATTCATCAGCTTTACTTCAAGAATCAAAATTTCAAACTGATTTCCATCTGTAATTAATGCAAATATGTCAAGATTTAATGGCGGTACATTTCGTGCAAAATTTTTTACGCATTCGCACGTATCGGGGTTGTCACGTATCATTCTTTGGAGATTTACTTTTAATTCGCCAATGCCCCAGAAGACATTAAGTTCTCGATCCTGTTGTGTCCGAAAATTACTTTTTAATTGTGCTTCAATAAATGCTTGAATTTCCGGATAATACGATACTTCATTACGGTCACGCCTACCGGGCATTTTGCAAATCCTCCTCGGTAATTTGACGAACAAGAATTTTATACTCATTCTCTGGAGATATAGATATCAACCTGTTATATACTTCTGGATTTTTGGCACCGATCAATGCTCCTCTGCCATTTCCCACTATGACCAATGGCGTAAGCAAATCTGGCATTCTAACTTCAACACTCAAATCATTATTTTCAGACAAATGCCTTTCAATTATCTGAAGGTAGCCCCTGGGCCTTTTCCCTGCCAATTCATTTTCCTCAGCAATAACATATGCAACGGCTTGAAGTATTTCGGCAATCGGATAGCCATTGTTATATGAATCACCATATAATAAAGAATTTCGTTCATCATTATATATTGTCAACAATGAAGCTATTGAAACATTGGAAACTCTATAATTTCTTTCAGCCATTAGAGAATCTGACCGTATGATATTTTCAATCTGCGAGTATTCATCTTTGTGCAAAATAGGAAAAGGATTAATAATCTCCCCAAGATGATTAAACTGTTCTCTGATTTTACAATAGGGAGCATGTTCACAACCCAGAACAGCACAAAAATGACGAAAGTGAATATAATGCCCGCCACGAATGGTCTCAGGTAAACGAGCATCATTTTCTGCCGGATGTACTGTTGATGGTGTAACATTTATTTCCCTTGTTTCGCAGGCTTCCGCCTCATGCCGTTCTCTCTGCAATCTCCGATTTTCATTAGATGTTTCCGCTTTAGTCCTAAATGCAAAAGCACCAAACTGAGCATATTGATCCAACAATATACGTAACTTAAACCCTTTGTTCCATTGCGAATAATACGGATCATTTGCACAATGAATATTAGGATGATTCCAGTTAATTTGATCCGGAATACAGTTAATACTGTATAATAAACGGCATAAATCACATACAAACTGAAAATTATATCCCTTAATTTCAAAAGATATAATCTGGTGTTCTTCGGTAAAACGCCGATGTGATTTCGCCATGCTTCCAATAGTATCGGCAAGACCCGCTATAAAACGACGTTTAAGATTATCATCCACCAAGTCTACGACAACTCTGCTTATATCAGCATTGCCACGGAGTTCACCTTCGCAGGCAATACCGTAATAAGCCAGGTCTTCTTTGACGGGAGTCGTGTCTCCTTCACAAAGTATCTTCCATGTCCCGCCGGGCGTTGTTTCGTATTGAACGGAAAGATTATATACTGCTCGAAACATTTGACCGACTTTACGTAAAATATCCCCTGCGATTTCTCCGGCGCGTTGAGGGTTTTCAAGATAAGACCCCCATTTTTTATACGGCAGATGGATGCTAAAAACATCTTCCGCGTTCCCAAACACTCCACCACCAATAATCAGTCCCAATAAATAGGCTTTATCTGTATTCATGTGCTTTGTCCTCTTTTTGCACTCTTATCATTTGTCTGTAAAAACCTGCTCCATAATAGAAATGGCAATGTTGTACGCCAATGTGACCGGAACTGCATTACCAATGACCTTGTACATTGCAGTAATGTTCCGCGGAGTATCTGTTATAAAATTGAAGTCATCGGGGAATGTCTGAATACGTGCCACTTCCCTGACAGTAAATCTTCTGTTCTCCGTAGGATGTATAATTCCGCAGTTTTCGGGTTGAGCAGAAGCGGTCATTGTACCACATATCTCATCTCTTGAAAAGCGGCGATAAAAATTAGGCGAATGATATCTTTTCATATTATCCCTAATTCTCTGAAAACGTGGTGCGAGATGTTCATATGGAACATCTTTCCATGATCCGCCTTCTGGAATATTTTCTATCATATCCAAAGCCTGCGGAGAAAACGGCCAGTCAACATTATTAGGCGTATCATCTGGCACATCTAAAACATTACGCAGAGTCAGATTTGATCTGTTCTGTTTTTCAGGAAACTTGAATTTGATTCCCAAATCTTTTCTAATTCCTACAAATAAAACTCGTTGGCGATTTTGGGGGACACCATAATCCGCAGCGTTAACAAGTTGATAAACCACATCGTACCCAATGTCACTCATAGTTGATAAATCTTCCATAATAACATCAGCCAGATTTCGCCCATCAATATATTTTGTTGAAAGTAAACCCTTTACATTTTCAAATACGATTACCTTGGGCATTGTTTTTTTGATAATGCGTAGGCACTCTTTATAAAGCATACCTCTTGAATCATGTACACCTTTTCGATTGCCCGCATTGGAAAATGGTTGACAAGGAAATCCAGCCGTCAAAATATCTCCTGCCGGAATGTCATCCTCATCGACCGTTAAAATATCTCTACCATCTATTTTCCCCAAGTTGAGAGCGTATACTGCTTGAGCATCAGCGTCAAAGTCATTTGCATAGACGATATCAAACCCTGCTTTTTTAAAACCAAGATCCATTCCGCCACATCCTGAAAAAAGCGAAATTAGACGAGGACCTTGAGCCTTTTCTGTTTCAGTCTGTTCCTCAGGTTCATGATGACCATAGTTCATCTCAGGTTCACGTAATACATTATTGTACGAACTCATGACGTAATCATCAATATCGCATGAGCGAATACGCCATGAACGATTAGCAACCTTCGATGCAGGTAAACTGCCATTACCGATCATCCGGCGTACGGTTTTTTCGGAAAGTTTCAAATATTGAGCTGTTTGAGAAACAGTTAACAGTTCTGTATCCATCCTCATATCCTCCTTT
>JAJPXE010000233.1 GCA_021205645.1 Candidatus Gastranaerophilales bacterium
GTAGAAAAGTGATAAAAACGGCAAGAACTTTTTCAAACTCCAAAAACGCCATATAATGCATACCATTACACGTTTTTTACCCCTTTTTAAAAATTCTTAAATCCCGGATTCCCTGCACACTTTTTATTTATATAAAGTCTGTACTTGATATGTTTAGTGGTTTTTAGTAAAATCAGAATATGGTTAATTTTTTCAAAAAGTTTGATAGAAATAAAAACAGCAGAGCCGAATTAGCTCACCTTGTCTATAAGGTATTTCGTTTCCAGGAGTTTTTTACGGATATTCAAAACGTAAACTATCCGGAGGATATAGGTTCATGTGTATTTGCAATGTGGCATGCACATCAGTGCTGTATTCACGGTTTTCCCGACAGAAAGAACTGCAGTGTCCTGATAAGTCGTTCCCGTGACGGTCAAATTATCGGCGATGTTGTTGAAAGATGGGGGTTTAACGTAATATACGGTTCAAAAGGCAAAAAAGGCAGCGTAGAAGCAACATTACAGATGATAAACGCTCTCAAAAACGGCGGAACCTGTGCAATTATGGTTGACGGTCCGCGCGGCCCGGCTAAAGTCGTTAAAGATGGAGCTGTTGTTATTGCAAAAAAAGCCGGCGTCCCGATTGTTCCGGTGTACTGGTATTCGCCAAATCCTACACTGTTAAAATTTCCGTCGTGGGACAGTTTTAGAATACCATGCCTGTGGACAAAACTCGTTAATGTCTACGGTGAGCCGATTTACGTTAATGCTGATAACGATAAAGCACAGGATGAGGAAGTGCGGCTTAAAGTCCAGCGTTCTCTGGAGAAGTTGGAAAAAGAAGCCCCCGAAGCACATAAAGAGGTATTTAAATTCGGATTATGGAAAAAATAAGTATTCTTGCGCTGCAGACGGAAGCGGTTATTGCAGACAGAGAACAAAATTTTGAAAAAATATCAGCCCTGATAAAAAAAAATATTAAGACCCCTGCCGATATAATTATACTACCCGAACTGTGGGCTGTAGGTTGGGCGTGCGACAGGTTTACGGAGTGTGCAGAAACAATTGAGCAAAGCAAAACCATAGAGTTTCTCTCTAAAATGGCAAAAAAATATAACGCAAATATTCTCGGCGGCAGCTTTGTAGAAAAAAAATCAAACGGAAAATATTATAACACCTGTCCCGTATTATCCCGCAAAGGCGAATTGATTGCGGTTTATCACAAAAATCATCTGTTTTCATATTATGACGATTGCGAAAACACGTATATCACAGAGGGTAAAAATCCCGTAATAGTCACACTTGACGGAGTAAAAACGGGTTTGACAATATGTTATGATATAAGATTTCCTGAAATATACAGAGCATACCGTAAAGCCGGTGCTGATTTGCTTGTGAACATGGCGGCATGGCCGCTTTCCAGAAAAATCCACTGGGAGTCACTTACGGCAGCAAGAGCTGTCGAAAACCAGACATATATGGTCGCACTCACTCAAACCGGCAGCCTGCCTAACGGTGGAAAAAATCTCGGGCATTCACTCATTTATGATTACAGCGGAAATATTCTTGATGAAATCGAAACGGAAGAAGGCTGTATCAGTGCCCAAATTTCTCTTCCCGAAATGTATCAATTCAGGGAAAAATGCACTGTTTTAAAAGATATTCATAAAAATTATGAGGTTATATGTAAATGAAAAAAATAGCAGGTTTACTTATTTTATTCATAATGATATTCGGGTTACCATCAGCGGCAAACAGTCTAAAAAGCGGAATAAACATAACAATTTCACAATCAGGCATAAACAGGGGAGGAATATCTGTATCGGTAAAAGATGTTCAGAGCGGGAAAACGGTTTATGCGCTTAACCCAAAAATGCCCGTTTCGCCGGCATCTATTCAGAAAATAGTTACCTCAATACCTGCATTCATTACACTCGGAGAGGATTACAGGTTTGCAACAAAACTGTATAAAAATTCATCAAATGAATATTTGATAGTGTTAGGTGCAGATCCGTATCTTACATCAAAAGAGCTTGAAAAAATAACTAAAGCAATCCCGAAGGAGCCGGCAGGTATTTTTATTGACGATTCCGTTATTGATAAAAATGAGTGGGGTGAAGGCTGGCAATGGGACGATGATTTAAATCCGCTTATGCCGAAATTCAGTGCATATAATATAGACAAAAACCTTATTGAAATAGTTATAAGTCCGACAGTCAAAGGTTTCCCCGCTGAGATTACAATGGAAGAAACATACCCGACAACCTTTGTGAATAAAATAATTACCGGTAAAGAAACAAAATATACACTAAAACGCAAAAACCACGTTTCACCTGATATTATTACGGCAGAAGGTACAATAAGGCTTAACAAAAGTGAAATACGCAACATTCCGATAAACAATCCGAAGAAATATTTCAAGCTGCGTTTAACCGATGCAATCCTGGATGAGGGAATATCCTCAAGCGGAATATATCCGTTTAAAAAGCTTAACAAAAACTATACAATTATTACGCTGTTAAGCCATGATATACAGCGTGCACAGGAGGATATTTTGAAGAACAGCAACAATCTTGTTACAGAAACGGTTTTTAAATTGGCAGGCGGGAAATACAGCGCTGAGACCGGCAGTTTTGAAAACGGGCTTGAGATGTTTAAGGATTTTTGCAAAAAACAAAAAATTGACACATCTGATATAAAGCTCACTGATGCAAGCGGTGTTTCAAAAAACAATCTTATGAGTGCTGATTTTATGACTGATTTTTTGATAAAAAACTGTGATTACACGGAAAAAAAGCTTCCGACAGCAGGAGAGGGAACACTCTCTAATCGTCTGCTTTATCTGAAAGGTATGCTCTATGCCAAAACCGGAACATTAAATAATATAAGTTCGATTACCGGTTACGTAACCTCCAGAGCTAACCGCAAATACGCATTCTGTATTATGATAAATGACCCTAAATCAAAGCCCTCAGATAAAAAACTTCTGGAAGAATACATTATTAGAGTCCTCTATACAAAAGGTTAGTGAATAATTTTGGCATCAACATGCTTTTTTGAGCTAAAAGCATAATCAAGACTCCTGACAAGTTCGGCGTGGGTGTTTGCGTTATATAATTCGCCTTTTGTTACTTTCGCAACACATCTCAGCTGGTCTAAATCTTCTTCGCTGTCAAGATTGAAAGCAATAACATCAATGCGGATATCTTTTCTGTATTTTACAAGCTCCATAGCATAAGTACACGGGCTTTCATCGCAATTTTCTCCGCCGTCGGTAATAAGTATTATATGTTTATCTTTAACCGTATTATTAAAATCGTTTTTTACCGCCTGTTTAAGTGAATAAGTAATCGGTGTCATTCCGCGAGGAGAAAGTTTGGCAAGACTTTCCGATATTGCGTTGAAGTTTCCGCTCCCGATTGGTACAATAAGTGCAGAAGCCCTACAGGCATCATAGGGCGTAAATCCCCACCGGTGTCCGTAAACCCTGATGCCGATTTTTTGTGAAGGTGACATATTTGAAAGAATAGTTTTCATGCTTGCAATTAACATTGAATACTTCGTTTTATCAATCAGCATTTCATTCATGCTGTTTGAATAATCCAGAATAAAAAGAGTCTGCGGGCTGTTTGTGATATTAATATCGCTGCATTCAGGATTTAGCAAAACACGGTACCCCTCATTTGCAAAGCAACAGGTTGCAAAAATAGTAAAAATGAACAAAATAAAACGATTTTTCATATTATATATAGTACAAATTTATACGTAATAATGAATTACCCGATTATCTGACCGGTTATCCGAATTCATCAGCAACTGATAAAATAGTTTAATAATCAAAAAGATAAAAAACTTGAAAAAACATTATAAAATCGTTATGATTATTATTA
>JAJPXE010000195.1 GCA_021205645.1 Candidatus Gastranaerophilales bacterium
GGAAAAAGTTGATATATTTTCGGTATTTACCTTGTTTGGCGGACTTGCGTTTTTCCTTTACGGGATACTGGTTATGTCATCGGGATTGGAAAAAATAGCAGGAGGAAAGCTCGAAAAACTACTAAAGGTCATGACTTCAAATCCTGCTAAAGGTCTGGTGCTTGGTGCGGCAATAACGGCACTTATACAAAGTTCATCTGCTGTTACGGTAATGCTTGTTGGTCTGGTTAATTCAGGGATTATGAAATTAACTCAGGCCATTGGTGTTATTATGGGGTCTAATGTCGGAACAACTATTACGGCATGGATATTGAGCCTTGCAGGAATACAATCCGATAATGTCTGGGTTAGATTGTTTAAGCCTGAATCTTTTACACCGCTGTTAGCAATTACGGGTGTTATTATGCTCCTTGCTTCAAGAACGGGTAAAAGAAAGAATATTGGCAGTGTTTTGATTGGGTTTTCTATCCTCATGTTCGGAATGCAGGTCATGACCCAATCAATGGCACCGCTTACGCATTCCCAAACATTCCAAAACTGTCTTGTCGCTTTTACCAACCCTGTTTTAGGACTGCTTGTCGGTACAGTTATAACCGCTGTTATTCAGAGTTCCGCCGCATCGGTCGGTATACTTCAGGCTCTTTCCATGACAGGACATATCACTTATGGTATTGCTCTGCCTATTATTATGGGACAAAATATCGGTACATGTATCACCGCTTTTTTATCAAGTATAGGGGTTAATGCCAATGCAAGAAAGGTTGCCGTAATCCATATATCTTTTAATGTTATCGGTACTGTTCTGTTTCTGGCGGTTTTTGAGCTTATTCATTATATTTGTAATCTTAAATTCGTTACTAATACCATAAACCCTGCAGGTATTGCTGTTGTTCATTCAATTTTTAATATTATTACTACAATCGTTTTGTTCCCGTTTATTAAACAGCTTGAGACTATTGCTAATTTCGTTATCAGAGAGAAAGGCAAATCAGACAGAGAAAAAGTTATACTTGATGAGAGATTACTGTTATCACCTGATTTTGCAATCTCAGAATGTTTCCAACAAACTGTTAAAATGTCATCTGTTGTGGAAAAAAATGTAGTATATGCAACAAAATTACTTAAACGGTTTGAGGCAAAAAAAGCAGAGGTCGTAAATAGTAATGAAAAGAAAATTGATATGTATGAAGATAAACTTGAGACATTTTTAATAAAAGCCTCAAACAGAGATATGTCTGAGGAGGCAAGCACATCTATCGGCAGGCTGCTGCTTAATATCGGTGATTTTGAGAGGATTGGCGACCATGCCATCGGGATACTGAATATTGCGGAAAAGCTGAATGAAAAAAATCTTAAATTCTCGCATGAGGCGGTTTCTGATATAAGGGTAATTGTCTATGCCGTACTTGATGTGCTTAAACTTGCAACAACAGCGTATAAGAATACCGATGATATTATGGCACTGGATATTGAACCGCTTGAACAAGTTGTTGACAGACTTATCCGAAAAGCTAAAAAACGTCACGTTAAACGTTTACAGGAAGGAACCTGTACGGTCGAACTTGATTTAATGGTTTCGGATTTGTTTAATGATTTGGAGAGAATTTCTGACCATTGCTCAAATATAGCAACATCTATACTCCAGATTAAAGACTCGTCTATTGATAAACACGAGTTTATTAATAGACTCCGCTCAATGGATAATACGGAATTTAGCAAAAAATATGACGAATATAAGGCTAAATATCCTCTGGTGACTTTGAATGAAAAATGATATATCAATAAGTAAGAGCGGAGCAGGATTAACAATGCGTAAAAAATACGTACTAAAAAAACGCGCTCCCGTTAAAACCACATATAAAGTTAATTATGAAGAGGATTTGAACACAGCTCAACTTTCTGCCGTTAAAATAAAAGACGGAGCAGTACTTGTCATAGCAGGTGCAGGCTCGGGTAAAACCAAGACACTCACCTATCGTGTTGCAAGACTGATTGAGGACGGGGTGAAACCCGAAAATATCTTGCTTTTAACTTTTACTAAAAAAGCTTCTGCCGAAATGCTTAACCGTGCGGCAGCCGTACTTGATGAAAGGTGTGAAAACGTTGCAGGCGGAACTTTCCACTCGTTTGCCAATATGATTTTAAGAAAATATTCCAAACTGCTCGGACTTAAGAATAATTTTACTATTATGGACAGTGCCGATGCAGAAGATGTTATCAATCATATTACCGGTAAACTCTATCCTAAAAAAGAAAAAAGATTTCCGAAAAAACATACAATACTTGAAATGTATTCTAAATCAGTTAACAGAGAATGCCCCGCAAAATCAATTATTGAAACTGAATTTTCACAATTTGCACATTGTGCAGACATGATTATAGAAATACATAAAGAATATGTGAATTACAAACGCAAAAACTCCCTTATGGATTATGATGATTTACTGCTCTATCTTAAATTTTTGCTGGAGGATCATGAAGATATTCGAAAACGGCTTTCAAATCGATACAAATATATAATGATAGACGAATATCAGGATACAAACACGCTTCAAGCCGATATTATAAAACTTTTAGCATCGGAACATAATAATGTTATGGCTGTTGGAGATGATGCCCAGAGTATTTATTCGTTCAGAGGTGCAAATTACAGAAATATCCTTGATTTCCCGAAGATTTTTAAAAATACGGAAATAATCAAACTTGAACAAAATTATCGCAGCACGCAGAATATTCTTCATCTGACAAATAAAGTTATTTCCCGTGCAAAAGAAAAATATGCAAAAACACTTTTTTCGGATATACAATCAGAGATAAAACCGGCATTAATATGTGCAAAAGACTCTCAAACGGAGGCTGATTTCATCTGTCAGAGAGTATTGGAACTGCTTGATGAAGATGTTGATTTGTCTGATATATGTGTTCTGGCACGCAATGCAAGAATGTCATTCAATTTAGAGATTGAACTTTCAAAACGCGGTATACCGTTTCAAAAATTTGGCGGTCCTAAGTTTATGGAAACCGCTCATATAAAAGACATCACCGCACATTTAAGAGTAATCCTTAACCCTGATGATGAGGTTAGTCTTAGCAGAATTTTACTGCTTTTGAAAGGAGTCGGCACTCAAACCGTTAATTCAATTATGCCTGTTATAAAAGGTAAGTTAAATTATGATGCAAAGCTTTTACCTGTTAAAAAAGCAGGCAGTTTTAAATCATTATTTGAGCTAATAATCGGTTTACGGAACGGCAGCAAAAAGCTTTCCGATATTGTATCCGAAATTATTGCGTATTATAAACCGATTTTAAAAGATAAATATGATGATTATTCCAAACGTGAGAAAGATTTAGAACATTTTGAGTATTTATCTTCTCAATATGACAGTTTAGATAATTTTTTAAGTGATTTAGCCCTTGAACCTCCCGATAAGAGTGTTGAAGGTATGTACAAGCATAATGTTAAAGACGAATATCTAACGATTTCTACAATTCATTCCGCCAAAGGTCTTGAATGGGACAGTGTATTCATAATCGGTGCTGTTGACGGCAGGTTCCCGTCAGCTTATTCTTTCAACTCACAGGAGGAAACCGACGAGGAGTTAAGGCTAATGTATGTTGCTCTGACCAGAGCAAAAAATAATTTGTATATTTCATATCCTGTTAATATGTATGATTATTCGTCGAACATGGTTCTTTCCAAACCGTCAAGGTTCCTTGATGATATTGAAGATGATATTCTTGAACGATGGGATATAACGGAAGAATAGCATAATCCCGGCGTATTTGTTTATCGTTCCTCTCCCCAAAAGACGAATG
>JAJPXE010000018.1 GCA_021205645.1 Candidatus Gastranaerophilales bacterium
ACGTTTTTTTCAATTTCACTTGAATTAGGAACTCTGCTGTGTTATAGTGTCAAACATATTCTGGCTCTTAACTTTATGACATAATATGAATTATGTCTATTAAGTGATCAGCCCCAGTTTTTCCAACTGTCTTGCGTGTTCTTCACCGGTCGTTACAAGGTAGATGCGGGTCGTTTCAATTGAACTGTGTCCCAGCACATCTGCCAGCTCCACAATGTCTTTGTGTGCCTTGTAAAAGCTACGTGCGAACAGATGCCGCAGGTTATGTGGAAATACCTTGCTGCGTTCAACATTGGCGCTTTTACAAAGTTTTTTCATCTCAGACCAAATTTGGCTTCTGCTCATGCTATTTCCATTTCTCGTGATAAAGATTTCACCTGATGAGATCTTGCTCTTTCTTGCATATTTTAATAATTTCCGTGCCAATTTGTTTGGAATCAAAATCGTGCGAAGTTTCCCTTTCATCGCAATATCTGCCTGCCCTTTCCCAACTGCATCCACAGTGATAAATTTCAGCTCGGATACACGTAGTCCAAGCCCGCAGACCGTTTCAAGTAACAGAGAAAGTCTGGTTTTTCCCTGAGACCGTGCGGTATAAAGCAATCGCTCATATTCCTCCCGATTTAACTCTTTGTTCTGATTTCGGAAAATTTTTCGCTGTATTTTCAAGAACTTTAGGCGCAGCGAGTTCCATTTCATAAAAAGAAAAAAACCGTTCGCCGCCGCAAGCATCGAATTAACGCTGGTGGGTTCATAGGATGCCTGAAGCGTTGTTTTCCATTCGTTTGCTAATATCTTTGTAACCATCCTGCCATTCAAAAAGGAGCAAAACCGCGACAAGTCTCTTCGATATTTTGCAATGGTATTTACGCTTCGCTCTTCCTCGCAGAGCCATCTGCAATAATCGTCTATTTGTTCGCTCGTCATGATATATTCATTCATTTCGTTGTCGCTCCTATCAATTTGATTTTTGGCTTATACAGGTATGTTTATGGTTTCTGATACTACCAGAAAAATTATACTCCACCGCAACAAGAAGCAAAACACATCTTTTATCGCAGTGGAGCATCAAAAATTGTTATGGTTATGGATATTTATTGAGACGCAGGACGCTCGTCGCAAGATCAAGGAAAAGTGCCGTTGTCATACCCTTTTCCTGCATGGTGACGTCATAAAGTACGTTGACCTCCTCCATCGTGGCGCGGTGGAGTGTGACGGCGATAAACTGCGTATTTTCCGTCAGTGTGCGCATATAGCGCACATAGTGTTCCACGTTGGCCTCGTTAGGCGCCGCGTCTATCTCGTCCATAATGCAAAACCGCGCTGGACGCGCCTTGATGATGGCAAAATACAGGCAGTTTGCGACGAAGTTCTTTTCTCAACCAGAGAGCAAAGAAATCGTTGTCACCGCTTTGCTGGGTGGGTGCTTCTGTAGTTTACGATATCATCCAACGAGTACAATAGCAAATCCTTTTCTTGCGCCTTATTTGAGATTTTATCATCAAACCCATTTTCAGAAAACAAGGCATAGTAAAATTTTGCATTTTCTTTTAACGGCATAAGTTTTGCAACGACATCAAGGTATTCAGAATAAGAAAACGGTGTTTTTTTAAACTTGCATTCACCCACCAAGTATTCTTTTGCATCACGTCCAATTGCAAGAATATCAATTTCGGTTTCAGCAAAAGAGACGCCATTCGGTGCGTTAGAATTGCGTATAGTTGTATTTCCCATCCATCGTCCCAACTTAGAATATCGGAATGGCAATGCGTTATCACGTTGTAACTCTCTCACAAATGCCTTGCATACATCTTCAAATGGTAAGGACGTGAATTCATGAAGTGCAGATTTTACGATATATTCATAAACTCCTTCTGCATCTCCATCTTCCAATTCGGAAAAATTTGTAAATCCAAAAGAGTACCAAAACCTGAAAAAATTGTCAGTTAATCGGTAGATGCCTCTATTAGAATTTGCTTTTTCTTTTATCTTTGCATCTACAGAAAGCTCTTTTTCAACGATTCCCAGTTCAATCAGGTTTTTCAGATAAACGCTTGTTTTTGCCGTATCCTCAATGAGTGATTTTTGGCTAATATCATTTAGGCGAGTGTTTCCAAGTGCAACTGCTTCAATTATTGAGTTGTACATTGGTGTTTCCCGGAGTTCCTCATGGAGAAGAAATTCCACTTCACTATATAATGCGCAACCTTTAGTCAGTACATTTTTTTTTATGTTCTCATCGACAGAAAATTCCGGGTTCCACTGTCTGAGATAGTGAGGAATGCCTCCAAGAACTGCGTAAGTGATGACTTTATCTCTTGGTGAATAGTTTGGGAAAAATTGGATTGCGTCGTAAAACCCCATTTCCTTCATTTTGTAAATGCCGGTTGCTCTGCCATAAAGAGGATTCTTCTCTGCGAGCAGTTTATTTTCAATAAAACTCATAGAACTTCCACATAAGATTATCATTATGTTGCTATCCTTAAATTCTGAGTCCCAAAGATTTTGAAGAATTGATGGTATGATTGGGTTTCCTTTGCACATATAAGGAAATTCATCAATTACTATTAACTTTTGTCTTTCACCGTGTGGAAGATCAAGAAAGGCATAAAAAAGATTTTCCCAATTTTCAAATTTGGAAATATAGTGTTTAACTGGTATATTTTCTTTTAATAGTTGCTTCGAAAATTTGCTTAGTTGCACCTTGTCTGTGCTTTGTGTACAGGAATAAAAAAGATGTGGTTTACCTTTGCAAAATTCCTTTAATGTTTCGGTCTTTCCAACACGCCTCCTGCCGTAAAGAACAATCAATTGTCCATTCGGATCAGAATATTTGTCTTCCAAAAACCTAAGTTCCGCTTCTCTTCCGATAAACATAATGCGCTCTCCTAATGCTAATTTGCATCATACTAAATTGTAATTTAGTTAATCACGATTTAGCATTATTATATCAGATTGAGCCGAAATGTCAAGTGGATTTTGCAATACTGAACGGTCGATTGTAAAAAACAATTTGAACACTTAAAAAAAATATCCATAAGCGGATGGATCTGTCGTAGAATGAAGTCACCAACAAACATTTACCGCGAAAGGATACAAAAGGCATTTCATCAAATTTGTTTCCTCCAAATTCAAAATAATTTTTTATCGACCCACATAAATTGGTTGTGCTTTTCTGGATTTCCGCCAATCCAGACACTGCCCGCAATGATTGCAAAAATTGATATAATCGCATCGCATCGGCGTTTTGCAATGCGGGCAGATAAAATACGCATTGCAGCTTTTATATGGCGGATAAACGATTTGTTCGGTTATTGGCATTGCAATACGAAAGGCCAATAAAAGCTGCAAAAACTGCGCAATCAGCAGATTGCTTTGGGATTCATCTGTATGTTCCTCCACATTGTCACCTGTACTTTTCCTTCTCTTTTTTCTCCCTGTACCAGCGCTGTACTCTGCCAACAGCCATCAGTGCAACAACTGCGCAAAGACAAGCGGATTTTCATGCACCGCGTCCACTGCTTTCAGAAACCTAATTTCCTGTACCCAGTCATCCTACCTGCTGACTGAAAGACCAGCAGGAAATTATCCTATTTCCACGGTTCCCCGAGGTATATTTTTATTATAGCACTAATCTGAAAAATAGTCAACGATAATTTTTAGCATGCGATAATTGATTCACTTTCCCCAAAAAAGCCGCCTAACTCACGACTAAAGTCACGAGTCTGCGGCGGCTGATGTGTTTGTCAAGAAAAAACTACAGCAAAAGGCGGCGAAAAATGCAGCACCCAA
>JAJPXE010000151.1 GCA_021205645.1 Candidatus Gastranaerophilales bacterium
AGATTACTTTTTATCTTATCTACACTGGCTATATTTATATACGGAACTGTATCTCATGCAGAAGAATACAGTGTGCTTGTTGTACCTGCAGGATTGGTAGGGATTAATCATAACAGCAGTATTGGCAATACAAATATAGAAGAAATTCTTGCCCGCAAACTTATAAAAGCTTTTGAATACTCAAAAACAGCCTGTGCACCATCAATGAGTACGTTAAAAATATCAATTATGAATAATTCTAACTTTATACCAAAAGCCGTTAATCCGATTAATAATACGAAGATAATCTCAAAATCATACGGTGTATCAAAAGTTGTTCTTATTTCTTCTAAAATAGAATTTCAAAACGCTCTGCAACAAAAGTCGTTCTGGAATAGAATGGAAATGCCTGTACTTACGCCTCCGGAGGCTAATATCCGTATTGTTACAACAGTCACCATGCTCAATACTGCCTCTGATGATGTTATATGGTGTAATGTTTTTTACAAAAATATAAATTGTATAGGAAACGGAATAAATAATTACAACACGACTGAAACTAAGCTTAGTGCAATAAATATGTATTACGATGAGTTGACTTCTAAAATTATTGAAGAACTGAGTTACACAAAAGAAACCAGTGCAATAATGTTAACATCTAAAGTTCCGGTGGAAAAAGATAAAGCAAAACCGGTAGCAGTTATTAAACCGTCTAAGCTGTCTAAACAGCCGGCACAGGCTGCAGCGGATAAACCCCCAAAATACAAAACAATCAAGCCTAATCTTGAGATGCACGAAAACATTCAAGCTAAAAAAAACGAGTCTATATTTAGCAAAACCGTGAATAAAATACAGTCAAAATATAACAGCATAGTTCAGAGCTATGAGAATAACAGGATAAAGAAAGCAGAAGCCGTTTCTAAGCCAAAGCCGGAACTTCCACAAAAAACGATTTCTGCACAAAAATCGCCCAAAATAACAAAGGAAAAGTCATCAACCATAAAAATAAAACAGACAAAAAAAAGAGAAACGAAAGTTGTTCAGGATAAGGTTCAAAAGCCACCTTTAAGGGATAGGATTATATTGAAATTTGAGGAGTTAAAACAGACATATTTAATCGGGAATAGGCAAAACGGGACAGATGAGAATAACAATGCTGATTATATCAATATTATGGGAACAGACAATATGGATAACATGCCGGTACAGAGTTTGCAGACGAAGCCGCGCACAAATTCAAGGAATTACATTCCGAAGTTTGATGAGTCGATAAATGATATGTAAAATTATATTGACTTGATAATATGTTCTTGATAGACTTGATTTTGCCGGAGGGTAAATTTAAATAGTATATTTTTATGCGCCTGTAGCTCAGTAGGTAGAGCGCTCCCCTTTTAAGGGATAGGTCGCGCGTTCGAATCGCGCCAGGCGCATAAAAAAAAGACAGAGTTTTAGCTCTGTCTTTTTTTTATTTGAATGGTTAAATGGTAAAAGCGGGTGCGGAACAGATAGTGCCAACTGCTTTGCGTTCTGCAGCCGGTGTGCCGTTCCGGCACACGGTCTGCAGAGCGGAGCGGGGATACAATATTTTCACCTCTCCCCAAAATCTTACTTTCAACTTCGTTTCTTTGATTATTCAGGCGGGCAGTAATAAATTAATATTTTCGTATTATTGAGCAGAATAGAAAAATGGGTTATAATCATTAAATAATAAAATTAATGATGAATAGCAAATGAGCGAGTTTAAAGTAAAGTTTCGAGGTGTAAGAGGGAGTTATCCCGTTGCAAACGAAAAATATTTAAAATACGGCGGCAATACATCTTGTGTAGAAGTGAATGCCGGAGGACATTTGATTATTCTTGATGCGGGTACGGGATTAATAGAGCTGGGAACGGAGTTAATGACCGAATATATTGAATCAGGTTCAACCATCACGGAGAGAAAACCTATCAATGCCGTTATTCTTATTAGTCATATCCATCAAGACCACATTATCGGTATTCCGTTTTTTAAACCTATGCACCTTGCTTCTACCAAACTATATCTTTTTGGGGGTGTGGCTCAGGATGAAAAACTGGAAACCGAATTGTCACGGCTTTTGTTTACAAAAACTTTCCCGCTCGATTTAGGAGATATTGCAGCCGAACTCAAAATTACCGATTTAAACGAAACTAATTATATTATTCTGTCAAAGAATAAACCTCCGATTGTTGAGAGGGTTTACGATTTTTATTCACGTCAATGCGGTGATGATGATGTTGTAATATCCTGCTATAAATCTTTTGCACACCCGCAGAGCGGAGTTTTTGTTTACAAAATATCGTATAAAGGTAAATCGCTTGTCTATGCAAGTGACAAAGAAAGTTATCCGGGCGGAGATAAAAAACTTATCAAATTTGCGAGAAATTGTAATCTTCTTATCCACGATGCACAGTATACTACAGAGGATTATTTAAGCTTGTATACACCAAAACAGGGTTTTGGTCATTCTACATACGAAATGGCACTTGATGCTAAAAATCAGATTGGAGCCGAAAAACTCGTATTTTTCCATTACGACCCTGCCTATGATGATGATAAAATAGATGAACTGACTTCTGTTTATGAAAAAGATAATGCCATAATGGCAAAAGAAGGACTTGAAATAGAGTTATTATGATAATAAAAAATTGGTGCATATTATTTTTGTTATTTATTGCAATATTAACAAGCGGATACGTAAAGCCAAGTATATCGGCTTCTTATCAGATAGATGCATCAAAAAATTCTGTTTTTCATAATGCGGTAGGGTTGCGTTATCTGGAAGAGAGATGTTATTATGCCGCTGTTCAGGAATTCAAAATTGCGATAAGCCTGAACCCGAACAGTCAATCTGCCGCTATTGCATACAACAATCTGGGCAGAACTTATATGCTTTTAGGTTTTGCAACACAGGCTCAGGATTGTTTTGAAAGAGCAATAAAACTGTACGGACTTAATTTTGAATATTACAAAAACCTTGCTGACTGTTATACAGCACTCAAAATTGATACGCAAAAGATTAAAGAATATGAGCAGGCAAAAGATAATCCGCTCAACAAGGTTATGCTCGGATTATTGTATATCAATTCGGGAAACAAACGTTCCGGTATAATAATACTTGACTCGTTCTGTATGTCAGAACCTGATTTAATAATAACAGGCGGAGTGAGAGCATATTTAAAACAAATAACAGAAGAAATGCAACAAACACAAGAATAGCTTAAAGATTTGTAACAGGGGATATTTTGTTTATTGCTGGATTTTTTACTTTTAGAGTTTGCGGAAAAATTAAAATTTTTCGTCTTGAATTATTCGGGCGAGCAAAACACTACAATCACTTCAAAAGCCTTACGGCTTTTTGTCGTGATTTTTGTGTTAATTGCTCTTACGGGCTTGTCACTTCGTGACATCGCCCTGCCGAAAATCCGCGTCTTGAAATTCCTTTACGCTCACAGAGTTCAGCCTATAAGTCTTATGACTTAGCCGGCTTCATATGCCCTCTCCGGACGGAGAGGGCAGCAAGACTTGCAGTGCGTATGCCGGTGCAGACAGTGCCGACTTGCCGGAGGTTCGGCAGACCGTGTAAAACGCACAGCGTTTTACACCCGCTCCTCTGCCCTCTCCGGACGGAGAGGGCAGAAAATCGGTTCGAGGAACGAGAACCAGATTTTCGGGTGAGGTGATAACCATACAAACTCCGGAATATAATACATTTACCCCCATTTACCCCTGCGGGTGAGGTGATATCCGTGCAGATTTTAGAATACAATACATTTACCCCTGCG
>JAJPXE010000237.1 GCA_021205645.1 Candidatus Gastranaerophilales bacterium
CAAGTCGGCACTGTCAGCACCGGCATACGCAACACAAGTCTTGCTGCCCTCTCCGGACGGAGAGGGCAACAACAGTGAGTATGCCGCATCTTACAGGCTAGCTCAACTATGTTGAGCTAGCCCTGCCAGAAATCCGCCCGTATTATATTAACGGGATAACAACATTTTCGCCAACGGCTCCTCTACCCTGCCGTTTAATGATTTGGATACCTTTTTAAGCTTCTCTGCCATTGTATCCATTTCTTCCGTCCATTTGAAATTATCAAGAACGTATTTCTCACCGTTCTCAAAGTTACCGTCTATCTGTATTCTAATAATCTCTTTTAACATCTTCTGAGCAGCAGGTATCATTTTGGCAATATTTACGGTTAAAACTCCATCCCCGCTAATCTCTATAGCTCCCTCTTTTAAAAAATAATAATTCTGCATAACCGAACGTACTCTATGTGCCTGAGCAAGCGTCGGCTTCGATTTGAGCATGTTATCAGCCGCATAAGTGACAATTATTTGTTCTTTTTCTTCCGTTGTATACATGCCGTTTTCAACCAGTACATCAAGCATGGCAAGCGAAGTGACGTCCGCCTTGTTCTCTTCTATAATTGATTTATACTTCCCCAGAGCCTCTGTTCCCGAATTCGGACCAAGTGAATGCGCATTTTCATGACCAATTGTGAACCAATGATCAGCCTCATCATTATAATATTTATGCTGCTCTTTATTCAAAATCGCATCAAGCCTGTCTTGCAGCTTCTTTCTTCCGTCCTCGCTTGTTATAAACCGTATTTGTCTGTGATAAACATTTCTTCTTCCGCCGCCGATGGTCAATGAAAGTTTATCATCATTCGGCAGGTTCTCCGCAAGGGTTATTCCGGCTCTGAATTCGCCAACATCGCCCGATATCGCCACCAAATCCACATCAACCATTGTTTGCTTAGCCTCTTTATCATGCGAAATGTTCTGTACATATTCGTCTGTAAACGGCATATTTGCAGCCATTACAGGCAAAAATTCCTTAACTTTTAATATAGCATTCGTACCTTTTTTGTTAACAATACCGACCCTGCCACCAAGAAAATCTTTACCGACCGGTGTGATTTTATGCTGCTCTAAAAGTTGTTTTAACTCTTCGTTTTCGACTGCACTTTCGGTCAATTCATCAGAATAGTTCTCGCGTGTAATAGTAAATTCCAACGGTGTATCCTGCAATTCCGCCCATTTTTTATCTGCATACGCATCAAGCATAGCATCAGGCGTTCTCAATGCTTTTGCCTGCAGTTCAAGATACTCGTTAAAATCCCTGTCGGTAGAAAGCTTTGAAGCTTTTTCAAGCTCATCTGCCATTTGAGAAAATTCTTCTTTAAATTTATCAATATAATCTATTGCTATCAGTTCATCTCCTGCCCGTTCGACAACAGAACGCTGGTTCAGAATTATCCGCACCTGCCCAATTTTACCCTCTTTGAGCATTTTTATTATTATTCTTTGAAATTCTTCTTTGCCTAAATCCTCAGGATAAGCACCTTTCCCGAGTGTTGCATGTACATCTTTCGCAAGTTCTATAATATTCGTTTCTCTGTCAAGAGCACAGACACCTTTTTGAGCATCATAGAGAATTTTTGTCAATTCCGCACTTTTATTCCCTTTTAAGATTTCATCGTTTAAGTATTTTTCAAACGGCAAATTATGAGGATTATCTATTTGTTTATTAATTTTTTCAAGGATACAGGCAGCTTTGACAAGGTGCGCAAGTGCCCGTTTATCACCGTCTGCCAGAGCAAGGTATTCCGGTGCATCTTCTTTCAGCATTGTCTTTGTCACAAGATAATCTTTATGTGTTCTTTTTTCTAATTCTTCCAAACTCAAGTTTAATTCATAATCTCTCATCTTAAATTCCTTTCATAACTTGATTTAATTATACTGAATTTTGTGTAATTAGTCCATGCCTGCCAGCTGACGATATTATGCTAACGAAACACCATCCGCCACAAAATTTAATCCCGTTTTAACCCAATAGTTTTCAATTGGCGGAATATCACCGGTCAGGATAAAATATGTTGAACCGGAACCGGACATTACGGATTTAGGGTATAGAGTTTTTATTTGTTTTAATTGCGGATAATCATTAAAAACTGCGGTTTCTAAATCATTGTACAGAAATTGGTTTAAATCGGTGCCGATTTTTATTGCATCTGTCAGTTTTGTTGTCATATCATAATCAGGTTTGTTTTTAAGCCCCGAATATTTTGTATAAGCTTCTTTTGCACTTATTCCGAGTCCTATCGGTTTGATTAAAGATACTTTGGATTTCACAAACGGGAGTTTTTGAATAATTTCGCCCCTGCCCGTTGCAAGCAGACAGCCGCCCTCCAAACAGACATTTAAATCTGAGCCGAGAGGTTTGCATAATTCGTGCATTTCTTTATCGGACAAAATGTTATCAAACAGTTTATTCAATCCGTAAATTGTACCTGCGGCATTTGCACTCCCGCCTGCAAGACCGGCAGATACGGGAATATTTTTCTCAATAAAAATATCTGTTTTATAACCCGATAATTTTGTTTTTTCATAAAATATTTGTGCCGCCTTATATACAAGATTTTTTTCATTATACGGAATTTCGCTGCTTGTTCCGTCTAAAAAAATAGAGCTCTTGTTTGATTTTTCTGCTTTTATTGTAAGAAAATCGTACAAATCAATCATCTGCATAACGCTTTTAATATTATGATATCCGTCAGGACGTTTATTTACGATCTCAAGTGTAAGATTTATCTTTGCCGGAGTTTTAATTTTGATTTGCATTTTTCAGCTCCTCTGACAGCTCGCCGAATTCTTCAATAGAGAGTGCTTCGCCGCGTGTATTTTCAGTTATGGAAAGTTTTTCAAGCACGGTTTTAACCGTTTGTTTATTAAATCCGTTGTTGACCAGACAATTTTTGATATTTTTTCTTCGCTGTGAAAATCCGGCTTTCAGTACACGTCTAAAATGGTGATAATCGCTCAATTCCAGTCTTGGTTTTGCATTGATTTTTAATGATACAAGTGCAGAATTAACTTTCGGTGCGGGATAAAAAGACTTTCGCCCGACAGTTTCTATAATCTCACAATCTGTCCAAAATTGAGCAAGAATAGTCAAAAGCCCGTATTGCTTAGACGGACTGTTTTCTGTCGCCGTCATTCTTCTTGCAACTTCTTCCTGAACCATCAGAATTATTTGCGAGATACTGTTCCTGTTTTTGTTCTCTAAATCATCTATTTCACCAAGAAGATGAGAGATTATCGGAGCGGTGATATAATATGGAATATTTGCAACAACTTTTATTTTTTCGCCGCAAAGCGCTGATATATCTGTTTTAAGGATATCCTGATGAATAATTTCAAGATTTCCGTAATCAATTTTTTCAAGTTCTTTTATCGCTTCTTCATCAAGTTCAACGGCAATGACTTTTTTTGCATATTTAACAAGCTGTTCCGTCACAAACCCGACTCCTGCTCCGATTTCTAAAACAATATCATCTTTTGTGATTTGTGCATAGTTAATGATAGTGGTAATTACATCGGAATTGATAAGAAAGTTCTGCCCTAATCTTTTTTTTGTTCTAAAAAATTTTGCACGTTCATATAAACTCATAGTTAATATGATAATACAAACAATATTGCTGCGTAAAGAAATAAGAGGTTTCTCTTTCGTAATCGTAAACGCTTTTTCGTTTTTTAATTGGTTTAATAAACTATCTTAATTTTTATTCACAAATTCACTGTTTTTCCCGCAAACTCTACTAA
>JAJPXE010000202.1 GCA_021205645.1 Candidatus Gastranaerophilales bacterium
ATCAACAATTTTACAAAACTAAATAGTGTAAAATCTACACATAGCAAAGCTTTAGGGGTGATGAGCCGGTGGGATGCAAAACCAATTTTTTACTTCTACTTTTGAGGAGAGGGCTTTTATCCATTTCTTCCCCAACCGGAAAGGGCTTTAATCTTTTTCCCTCGCCTTATGGGAAGAAGGGCGGAGCGGGTGCTGCACAGCAGCACCCGCTCCGCAGGGGTGGGGTGCAATTACCTCACCCACAGGGGTAAATGAATTATATTCTGGAACTTGCACAGATATCACCTCACCCGAAAATCTAACTTTCAACTTCGTTTCAAGTCGATTTCCTGCCCTCTCCGTCCGGAGAGGGCATGGGGAGCACCCCACCCCGAATAATTCAAGACGAAATTTGAAATTTTTCTCGCAGATTTTTCAATAAAAAATAAGGCGGACAAGTCTTGATTTGCCCGACCGTAAATTTATGATTTCTATACAATTCAATTTATTTTATTCTGTTTCTTCCAGTGATTGATATCCCGATTTGTGCGATTTTAATGTAACACCGCGCTTTGAAGTCCGAACAAATTCAATCATGTCCTCAACAAGCTTGTTAACCTTTAATTCAGATTTAATTTTCTCTATTGCCTGTGATGTGTTAAGCTCTTCGGAAATAAGAAGTTTAAACGCCATATTTGCAGTCATTATATCATCTTGAGAGAACCCTCTCCTTTTTAGCGCGACAACATTCAATCCTCTTGCCACTGGCGGTCTGCCCTCACCTTTGGAGTACGGAAGTATATCCTGCCGTGCTGCCGAAAATCCGCTTACTATCGCCATTCTGCCTATTCTGATATTCTGGTGGAATACACTCATTCCGCCGACGAACGCTCCAAATCCAACATGTATATGCCCCCCTAGTGTGACAAGGTTTGCCAGAATAACTTCATCTTCAAGCACACAATTATGTGCCACATGTGCTCCTACCATTATTAAACATTTGTTACCGACTCTTGTCGTATAATCTCCGCATGCTGCTCCTCTATGGATTGTTACATTCTCTTTTATTATTGTTCCGTTACCGATAACAACTTTAGTTTCTTCACCTTTGTAACCTAAATCCTGAGGCTCGGAACCTATTGTTGTGAACGGACTTATTGTACAATCATCACCTATCTCCGCATATTCTATATACGCATTTGCGATTACCCTCGTTCTTGAACCTATTTTGACATTCCTCCCGATTACTACATTAGGACCTATTATTGCATCTTCCGCAATTACCGCCGATGAATCAACTATAGCACTCTTGTCTATCATTACACTCTCCATTCAATTAGTATTTAACACTCTTAGTATAATATAAATAAATCAAAATCCCATTTTATTTATATTAATTTAATATTTTTTTTGTTTTTTTGTCAGACATTTGTTTAATAAAGCTCTATGAATTTGCAGAAAAAATTTTAATTTTTCTGTAACCTCCTTTAGTGTTTCTACACCCGCTTTAGTAACAACTAACTTTATAAATCGTTACATTATGACAAATTTATTACTAATAATGCATTATAATATATAAGTGTGCATAAAAATTAGGAGGTTTTTATATGTCATCCGTAAAATGTGTAGGAATAATGACCGCAGCAGGAGCAGCTGTCAGCGGCGGTGCTGCTTTGTACAATGGAATAAAAACAAGAAAAAAAGTTGTTGCTCAGGCGCAGCAAATGGCTGATGCCAACGGCGGCAAAATCAGAACCGGCGGCATGACTAAAGACGGTAAACTCTGGGACGGATTTACTACCGTCGACCAAATTAAAAAAGATTCAAAAAAAGGCGTGGCGGCAGGCTCCGCTATATCTGCTATCACGGGCGGTATTGCTACAGCACTCATCTCAGGACTTACTCTGCTTGCTAAAGCTAAAATAAAATAAATTTTATACAATATACAATAGTTACATAAGCTGCGGGACCCATAAAATGAGTCCCGCAGCTTATTTGCGATATATCCTATTT
Organism: Candidatus Gastranaerophilales bacterium; assembly: GCA_021205645.1. Classification (GTDB taxonomy): domain Bacteria; phylum Cyanobacteriota; class Vampirovibrionia; order Gastranaerophilales; family Gastranaerophilaceae; genus UBA2883. The sequence goes on from JAJPXE010000202.1 coordinate 1,993, forward strand.
TCACGGACAATATACCTAAATTGGCTATTTCTTATCAAACATTTGCTTAATACCGTCAACGGAACTCAATATTCCTGTTGCTTCATAGGGCATATAAACAACCTTGTTGTTCTGTCCGCCGGTTATGGTTTTTAGCGTTTCAAGGTATTTCATTGCAATAAGATATTTGTCCGGCTGACCTTTATCTTCCAGCGCATTTATAATCTTTTCTATCGCCTGCTGCTCCCCGTCTGCCTCTACCACTCTTGCCTGTGCTATGCCTTCAGCTTTTAATATTGCTGCCTGTTTCTCACCCTCAGCTATATTTATTGCGGATTCTTTTTCTCCTTCAGCCTTTAAAATAGCGGATTTCTTTAACCCCTCTGCCTCAAGAATAGCCGCACGTCTGTCACGCTCTGCTTTCATCTGCTTTTCCATCGCTGTTTGAATGTCTACCGGCGGAATTATATCCTGCAATTCTACTCGGCTTATCTTGACTCCCCATTTATTCGTTGCTTCATCAAGAATTGTTCTTAATTCCTGATTAATCTTGTCGCGTGATACAAGAGTTTCATCTAAATCAATCTGGCCGACAAGGTTTCTTAATGTGGTCTGTGTCAGCTTTTCAATAGCATCCGGCAGGTTCTGTATCTCATATACCGCCGACTTCGGATCAACTATTTGAAAATATAACAGTGCATTTATGCTTATTGAAACATTATCTTTTGTAATTACATTCTGGCGCGGAAAATCATAAACCGTTTCTCTTAAATCAATACGGTTGATTTCCTTTACATAAAAATAAGTTTTGCCGTCTAAACCTTTCTGGGCAACTTTCCACAAAATCCCGCGAGGTGTTTCTATATAAGGGAAAATAAAGTTAAACCCCGATTCCAACACCCTGTCGAACTTTCCCAACCGCTCAACAATAACTACTTCTGCCTGTTTTACAATAATTACGCCTTTCAAGGCAATCAATATTGCAAATAACACTAATACCGCTAAATACATAACTATCTCCTATTAAATTTTTTCTACATACATTACAAGACTTTCATTGCGGACAATTCTTACCTCCGCACCGATAGGAATAACCTCATTGTCTTCACCTGTTTTGCGTGCTTCCCATCTCTCATCATATATTGTAATCGCACCCGAGAATTTATCCGTCGGCTTGATTACTTTTACAATTTTGCCGATATATTTGTCTTTTATCCCTGTTTGCAAAGACTTATCATCCTTTTTTCTTAGCAGAAACGGACGTAACGAGAATAACGCTCCCAACGATAACAATACAAACGAAACAATAAGCAATTCCATATTAGTCGTAAACAATGCTATAATTGAGGTTATAAATGCAGCAATTGCAAGGTTTAAAAAGAACATTGCAGGCATGAATATTTCTATAATCAAAAACAGAATTGCAACTATTAACATTATCTGCCACATAATACACACCTCTAAATTCGTTTTTTAAGCATGTTCGTCTGAGAAGAGTGTGGAAAAAGTAAAAATTTTCGCAAACTCTGATGGTATTTCAAAAACATGCTCAAAATAACTCACCTTATCAAATTTATCTATTGATAACTTCGTTAATATCATTAACCATTTCATCAGGGTCAAAACCGTGAACTTTTGCTCCTGCCTCTAAATTCTCAAAACGTGCAGCAGCACAGCCTAAACAACCTAAACCATATTTAGCAAAAATTTCTATACTTTCAGGATATTGTTGTGCTATATCAAGAATTCCCATTTCTTTTGTAACTTTCTTTTCCATATTCTAACTCCTTTTGTTGAC
>JAJPXE010000004.1 GCA_021205645.1 Candidatus Gastranaerophilales bacterium
TATATATAAAGTATATACTCGATTTCAAATTTCATAGGTTAATTTATTTGTTACATTCCGTTACATATCTATTATAATTAAGATATAAGGTGGTTTTAAGTTATTTTATCTATTCAAATCTTATAAAATTCTTAAAACAAGAACTATAAGATATATTAAGTTCTCCTGAATGTACTCACTACCCTATCCCCTAAAGGAAAAGGGAAAAAGGAAAAGATGAAAGCCATCTCCTGAGAAAGTGAGCGGATATTCTCTACTTCTCGTATGTAAATCCGTCTTTTTTCATTCTTTTTATGCATTCGTATATCTGTTCTTCCGAACAAACAACAGACACCCTAAAAAATCCTTCGCCATGACTACCGTATGCATGACCGGGAACGGCTATTATACCAGACACTTTCATTAAATTATCAGTAAATTCTTTTGAAGTGCTATATCTCGGCGGTATCGGCATCCACAGATAAAATGTTGCATTTGGCACGTAAAAATCAGGCCAGCCAAGCTCTTTCATTCCCTGTACAAATATTTCCTGTTTTCTTTTTAATTCAAGGTTAGCCTTTTTGTAATATTCTTCGCCCTCGCGAGAATTAAGTATTGCAGCAGCAGCCATTTGTATCGGTTTATATATGCCGTTATCAATCGTTGATTTAAGCACACATAATTGCGCTATCCCCTCAGCATTGCCGCAAACCCAACCCGCACGCGCTCCTGTCATTGCATAAGGTTTAGAAAAACTATAAAACTCAACCGCTATATCTTTTGCTCCCTCAAATTCCAGTACGCTGAACGGTTTATCATCTTCATTAAAATATAAATCCGAATATGCAGCATCTGACATCAACATTATTTGGTGTTTCTTGCAAAATTCTATTACATGCTCGTAATATTCTCTTGTTGCGGTTGCACCGAGCGGATTGTTAGGATAATTAATAATAAGTGCCTTAGCCTTTTCCGGTTTCCCGCCCTGTTCAAGATAATTTTCCCAGATTTCGTTCATATCCGGCATGAAATTGTTTTCCTGTGTAAGCGGAACCGAAACCGGCTTCCCGCCCGCTATACTAATCATTTGTGCGTATGAAGCATATCCCGGATCGGGAATAAATATCACATCCTGCTCCGTTTCGTCAAGTGACGGCGTTATTAATATTCTGATAAAATGTGCAAGTCCCTCTTTTGAACCTAATAATGATGCAATCTCTTTTTCCGGATCAAGCTCAACTCCGAAACGAATTCGCATGCGTTCTGCTATTGCATCAAGCAAATATTTTTCCCCCCTCGGAGTCGAATATGTATGTACACCGTCTTTGTCCAGAGCTTCTTTTAATTTGTCTATCATGTATTCAGGCGGATTTTCGGTCGGAGCTCCCATTGAAAGAAATATCGGACTTCTGCCCTTTGCTTCAAGCTCTGGTTTTAATTTGTTTGCCGCAACCTTTATCTGGAACATTATATATGTAGTCATTGATTTTACATAATCATTAAACAACTCTTTCATTATTCAACCTCTTGACATACTCTCTAATTCCGAAATTATACATCATAATTATTATTTATCAATATTTTGCATATATTCAATGATGCAGCGGCAGAAAAATTTAAATTATTTATATACAGGCAGCCTCTTTTAATATCGTTGATATTGTTTCTTCATCCGTTCCCTTATAGTTAATATGAGAAGATGTTATCGGCTGTTTGTAATCATATTTGTTTATTGAACGTGATTCAACAATAACAGACGGCGGCAAAATCGACCATTTATACAGCGATGATGCCATACGTCCATAAAATTTATCAAGCCATTGGATTTTTTTTTCGTTTGATACAATGTGTCCTTTTTCGTATAAAAATTCGGAATTAATCATATCCTGATAGTATTCATGCTTATTTTCAATCCGCCAGATAACCTCATCAAGAAATTCGTAAGGCATTAAGGCATCTTCCGCTATTAATGGTTTGCCTGTCTTTTCGTCTATAGCAAGTTCAGCTCCCGGACGTTTTAAGATTATTGCTTCAGGAATAGCATTTTTTTCTTTGCGATTAATATTCATCCACCTTGCGAATGCAAAGAGTTTTGTCTTTGGCACATCCGCAATCGGTGCAAAACCGCCTGACATATCGCCGTTTATCGTTGCATAGCCCATATAAAGTTCTGATTTATCCGAAGTCGCTATCGGGATACATTTTGAAAATTCGTTACTTATACCCCATAAATACATCGCACGTGAACGAGCCTGTATGTTATCCTGAGTAAATGATTTTTTGTATCTGCAATCCCATTTTTTTTCAATATCTTTAAATAAATCCGTGAATACCTTGTTTGTTGTATCAACCATTTCTTTGATTGGCATTTCGGCAAAATTTATTCCTATGTTTGCAGCAAGCAGCTCCGCATCACTTCTGCTCTCCAGACTTGTGATTTTTGAGGGCATACTTATTCCGAATACGTTTTCTTTGCCTATTGCATCTGCCATCAGCACGGCGCAGACGGTCGAATCAAGCCCTCCTGAAAGCCCCAGACATGCTCTTTCCAGACCGTTCTTTCTGAAATAATCACGTATACCCTGAATTATTGTTTTGTATGTACGTTCCAAATCGTTGTCATAATTAAGAGTGAAAATTTTTTCTTCTGTAAGCGACTGTTCAAGTCCCTTTGTCAATGGGTAAATTTTTCCGATACCTTTGAGCGGATTTACTATAAGAAACTGTTCCTCAAAGGATTTTGCTCTTGCTATTAATTCTCCGTCTTTTCCGAAAACCCTGCTTGAACCGTCAAATGAACTGTTATCTATCGCTCCGACCTGATTAACATATACTATCGGTGTCGAATAATGTTTTGCAATAAAAGACAACATATTATGTTTTAACTGTTCTTTTTTTGCCCTGCTCGGCGAGGCGGAACAGTTTATAAAAATATCGGGATTTTCTTTCGATAACTCATCTATAGGGTCTTTATCGTATAATGTCGCAGAGAAGAAGTGCTTATTGTTCCAGCAATCTTCGCAAATTGATATTCCGTAACGTATATTATTAATAATATTGGTTTTTTCGCACTCACAGACTTTATCTTCATCAAATATCTTTAAAGTTTCAGGCGGCTGAATACCAACAACGGGAGATGGTTCTATATATCTGTAATCGTTAAATTCCGAATAATTCGGCAAAAGTGACTTTCTGACTATTCCCTGAATTTCACCGTGTGATAATATTGCAAGTGAATTGTAATATTTTTTCCCTGTTCCGTTGTCATATTTTCTCGGCTCTACAAATCCGACAATTGCAGTTGTCACAGTTGTCAGTTTTGCTATTTCTTCAAGCCATTTTATATTTTCTTCAACAATAACAGGGTGTCTGTCAATCGTATCTTCAATCGGGTAGCCCATCAATGCTAATTCGGGAAAAATTACCGTGTCAAGTCCGATTTTTTGTGCGTACGAGATGTATTTTATCACCTTTTTTGAATTGTATTCAATATCGCCTGCAATAGGGTTCAGCTGGGCAATGCCCGTACTTCCCTCTTTGAAATTTTCAACAATAGCTTTTATATTTGAGATAATTTCATTTATATTGTTATCTTTAATCTTTCCTTGAAGGATTAAATCCATTTTTTCGGATAACAACGACAGCTTATCAATATCGCACATAACCAATCCTTTCAGGATTATGTTAGCAAAAATATAAACATTTGTTAATAAAAATTATAATATAAGGCAATTTTTTTGTTTGAATAGCGTTTAACAAACAGAAAAGGTAGTGTTTTATTA
>JAJPXE010000249.1 GCA_021205645.1 Candidatus Gastranaerophilales bacterium
ATTATTATCTTAAAATAGAGGGAATTATGCAGGAAAAATTAGAAAATATTTATAAATTGGCAAGTGCAGACATCGAAAATTCTGTTTCATTAAATGATTTAGAAGAAGTAAAATTGAAATATTTAAGCAGAAAAGGCGAATTTAATTCTATAAAAAAAGGTCTGAAAGATTTATCCATAGAAGAAAAGAAAATAGTCGGAACTTTAGCAAATGAAATTACGGAAAAATTGGAAACAGCGATAAAGGCAAAGTATTCCGTGCTGTACCGTAAGGAATTGAATGCAAAGCTTCAAAAAGAAAAGATAGATATAACGCTTCCCGGCAAGAGTATTCCAATCGGAAAGACCCACCCTTTGACTTCTACGACAAACGAGATTGTATCAATATTCCAAAATCTCGGATTTTCCGTAGTATCAAAAGAGTGTGCACCGGAGGTTGAAACCGAATATTTCAATTTTGATATGTTAAATGTACCTCAAGACCACCCTGCACGTGATGTTCAGGATACGTTTTATACAAAACTTGCACCGTATACGGTGTTAAGAAGCCAGACATCAAACGCTCAAATCAGAGCAATGGAATCAATGAAACCACCAATACGGATTATTGCTCCGGGCAGAGTCTACAGAAATGAAACCCTGAACGCCCGCAAAAACAACTTTTTCCATCAGATTGAGGGTTTGTATGTTGATAAAAATATAACATTCGGTGATTTAAAGGGAGTATTGAACGAATTTATACGGTTATATTTCGGTTCGGCAAGACCGACAAGGTTCAGGAGCAGCTTTTTCCCGTTCACGGAGCCGTCAGTTGAGATAGATGTTCAGTGCATAATGTGTGAGGGCAAAGGCTGTAGGACATGCAGCGGAACAGGCTGGCTTGAAGTTCTCGGTGCAGGCATGGTTGATGTTAACGTCCTTAATAATGTCGGTATTGACCCTGATGTTTACACCGGTTTTGCATTCGGCATGGGGGTTGAAAGACTTGCCATGCTTAAATATGCTATTGATGATATCAGATTGTTCTTCAACAATGATAAACGTTTTCTTGAACAGTTTAAAGGGTAACAGCAGATATATTTTCTTTTGTATTCATCCGGCAATAGTAGACAAATAAAAATTATGTTATAAAATTAATTAAAATGAGGATTTAATTTTATGATGGATCAGATAGTAAAAATAGCATGGGAACTAAACGATAACAGCGAAAACCGATATCAACTGGTATATGAAATAGCAGAGCTTGCAAAAAAACTGGTTGATGAAACACAATTAAAAAAAGCTCGTGAAGATTTCGGATTTGAAGAATATACCGGCAGTGAAAAACAGTTCAAAAAAGAAAATCCTGTCGAACACGCTATCATGGTTAAAGCATCCGAATCGGATGATAACGAACTGGTAGGATAATAACAAAATATTGCTAAAATAGGGTAGTTAAGTATGTACTGCCCTATTTTATTGCCTGAAAAAGGAATGGATATTATGAAAGGAACAATAGAATATATCAAAAGCAAAACAGGTAATTTTAACCCTGAAATAGCAATTATACTTGGTTCAGGGCTTGGTGAGCTTGCGGATGAATACTGTGATATAAAGCTTGCATACAAAGATATTCCGAATTTTCCCGTTTCAACCGTTAAAGGTCACAGCGGTAATCTTGTTTTTGCTGAAATTGGCGGTAAGAAAGTTATGATGATGCAGGGAAGATTTCATTATTATGAGGGTCATTCAATGTCGACGGTCACTTATCCTGTTAAGGTAATGAAAAAACTCGGAGTAAAAACGGTTATCATAACAAACGCCGCAGGCGGTGTTAATCCTTATTTCAAGCCGTCATCGTTGATGATTATAAAAGATCATATCAATTTTATGGGTACAAATCCGCTGATAGGTCCTAACGATGACAATCTTGGCGATAGATTTCCGGATATGAGCGAGGTATATACAAAATCGCTGCGTGAAACCGCACGTAATTGTGCTTCAAGGTTAAATATACCGGTAGAAGAGGGGGTTTATATAGCTCTTACCGGTCCTGCTTATGAGACACCGGCAGAGGTTAACATGGTCAGGACACTCGGGGCTGATGCGGTCGGGATGTCAACTGTCCCGGAAGCGATTACTGCCTGTTATCTTAAGATGAATGTTCTCGGCATAAGCTGTATATGCAATTCTGCCGCCGGTATAAGCACTGTCGGTTTGTCGCATAAAGAAGTGCTTGAAGCTGCCGACAAGGCAAAGACAGGGTTTAAAAAACTCGTTCTGGAAATTATCAAAGAGGGGTAAAGGGGTAAAAGCGGAAGGTAAATGCAGGAGGGGTAAACAAATGCTAAAAGGACCGTTTTTAGATAGAAACTGGATGGGGCAAAACCCCGACTATAACAAATCCGATATAATAATGCTCGGAATACCTTTTGACGGAACTGTTTCATACCGTTCCGGTTCAAGATTTGCACCAGAACAAATCAGGCTTGCAAGCCCGGGGTTAGAAGAATATTCACCCGTTTTTGGTAAAGAACTTGCTGATTGTAATTTTCATGATGCAGGTGATTTGGAACTGCCGTTGGGAAATACAAAAAAATCACTTGATATTATAGAAAATAATGTTGAACAAATTTATAAAGACGGTAAAAAAGTTTTAGGCATAGGTGGCGAACATCTTGTTACATATCCCGAAATACGGGCAATATCAAAATTCTACGGTGATGATTTAGCTATAATACATTTTGATGCACATACTGATTTAAGAGAAGAATACCTTACAGAAGAACTTTCACATTCAGCGGTTATAAGACTTCGTACAAAATATGTTAAGCCGGAAAATATTAAACAAATCGGAATTCGCTCGGGTACGAAAGCTGAATGGGATTATATGTACAAACATAATACATTAATTAAAGAATACGACGAGTTAGACCTGTTTCTTAACAAAAAAGTGTTTGTAACAGTTGATTTAGATGTTTTAGATACATCAATTATGAGCGGTACAGGAACGCCGGAGGCAGGCGGAATGACATTTGATGAGCTTATGGGTTGGTTCAGGTATTTAAAGAATTTTCAAATTATCGGTGCTGATGTGGTAGAGTTGTCACCGGATTATGATACAAGCGGATGTTCAACAGCTGTTGCGGCAAAAGTTATACGTGAGCTGCTTATGATTATGTAAAACCTTTCTTGCCCGCTCCGCTGACTGTGCAGCACAACAGCACCCGCTCCGCTCCTCTCCCCGTTTGGAGAGGGGAAAATTGGTTCTTGCCATGCCCGATATATCCTCTATGCAAACGACTCTATGATTTACGCTAAAAGAAGTTATACGGATAGTTGACTTTCATATGACGTAGAGCCGATAATAGACGGATTGATTAAAGAAATAAACAACGCTAAAGAACTCACTGAGGAAGAAGCTGTTACTGAAGAACCGGTTGAATAAACATCTAAATAAACTGTTTAACAATTATCGGGATTAAATTCTCCAATAACGAAACAAAAAACATTAGAAATATTATAACCGCAAATACTTTCTGCATATCAGAAAACAGAAACATTTTTTTGTTCTTTCTAAAATCCTCAATTCCCTTGTATTCATCACCATAAGGTTGAACCGGCAGTTGTTTTTCTATTTGTTCAAGCACTTTTGAGAATTTGATTTTGATAAGCATATTATACGCATCCATATTCATCCACCAAAGAACCGTGACACCGATACCGATTAAAGAAAGCAGAACACTCAATGGCAGAA
>JAJPXE010000119.1 GCA_021205645.1 Candidatus Gastranaerophilales bacterium
AAGTGCATGTCCGCTCGATTTAAGGGTACCTGCACTTTTTTGTCCAAAGCTTGTATTTTTATAACAAAAATGTTAAAATATATTAAGAGAGAGGCAAAACTCGGCAATTTTTGAGTATTACGGTTTTATTAATAATTGTGTAGAAAAAAGAAGGTAAAGAATTATGGGCATTGATATTGACAAGTTATCTCAGAATACGTATGTACCGTATGAATTAACAGAAATCAGCAGACTTAATTCAAAAAAAGTTTCAGCTGAAGAAGCTGAAGAAGCATACGCAACATCCGCTGCCGCACGGCAGACTATGTCGGCGGAGCCGACATCCGCTGCCGCAAAAAAAACCGATAAGAACAAACAATCTAACGGCGAAGAAAATATTGATACGTATAAAAAAAATAATGTTGTTTCAAATTCAATAGAGCAACAGATTCAAGAGCAGGAAGCAAAGATAAAAGAAATAAACAAAAACCTTGCAGTACTGCGTGAAAACTATTCGGAAACCGGTGATGCGGAAGATGATGCCCGTTCAATACGCTATCAAAAAAGTCGGGATTTACACACTAAAGAGCTTTCAGAGAATAGTTTAAAACGTATATTCGCAAGTTGGACGAAAAAATACAGTGCTAATGAAAATGACGAATCCATATTAAAGGAATATAATTTATCAAGTTCAAACTTTGATGATGCGACTGTTGAGCGTATTTTAGCAGATAAGGCTTACGATGTTGCAGATGCTGATGCAATTGATGCTATTTCCGCACATAATTCCTCAAGCTCACAGCTTATAAGCGGATTGTGGGGCAAGCGTGATGCATATTGGGATTTAGCAAAAATGCAAAGACGGCTTGCATTTGCTAAATTAAAAGAAAATTCTTAATTGTGCGAAAAAATCCTAAAATTTAACAGGCGCAGGGGTAAATGATTGTGTTTTAAAATTTGCATGGTTATCACCTTACCTGCAAGACTAAATTGCTGCATTGCAAGTCTTGCTGTCCTCTCCGTCCGGAGAGGGCAGGTGAGCTCGTCAGGAGAGGGCTTTTATCTTTTCCCCCTCCCCATACGGGGAGGGGAGCGGAGCAGACAGTGCAACTGCTTTGCGGTTGCACCTGCTCCGCAGGGGTGGGGTGCGATTAGCTCACGCAAAGATATCACCTCACCCGAATTTCTAAGCTCACTCGCGTTCACTAACAAATTCTGCCCGCTCCTGCGGAAATGAGCGTCGAGCGAAGCTCAACGCTCCTGCTCCGCTCGTCCGGAGAGGGCAAACCTAAAATTCCCATAACGGGGGGAAGTAAATGTACAAAGGTTTTTTACCATAGTTATGTCTTTTTTTGTAATATTTATGATACAATTGCTGTATGTTTACAGGTATCATTGAAGAAGCAGGTATAATCCAATCTATTACCGGCAATAATATTGTTGTAAAATGCTCAACCGTATTAGAAGATACTAAATGCGGCGACAGTATTGCTGTTAACGGTGTTTGTCTGACCGTCACAAAACTTGAACAGGGATGTTTTACCGCCGATATATCTCCTGAAACATCTAAAGTTACAACACTTTCCGAACTGAGAGCCGGTGATTATGTTAACCTCGAAAGAGCCTTAAAGCTCTCCGACCGGCTGGGCGGACACATTGTTTCCGGACATATTGACACGACAGGTAAACTTGCCGCATTAAAAAAAATAAACGGGTTTTTTGAACTAACTTTTAATTTTAATAAACAATACCGCAAATATACTGCAAATAAAGGCTCTATTGCACTTAACGGAATAAGTCTTACAATTGCTCAATCCGGTGATGATTTTGTTACAATTGCCATTATCCCTCATACTTATGATATGACAGCGTTAAAACACCTAAAAATAGGCGATAATGTTAACATTGAATTTGATATTTTGGCTAAATATGTTGAAAAAAATTTATTATCGACAGATAATAGCAGCATAACTGTAAATTTTTTGGAAAGAAACGGATTTGTTTAATGACAGATAGCACAGAAAACTTTAAATTTGATAATATAGAAGATGCGATTGAAGATTTTAAATCGGGCAAGTTTGTAATAGTTGCGGATGACACTGACAGAGAAAACGAAGGCGATTTAATTTGTTCCGCTCAATTAATTACGCCTGAAAAAATCAATTTTATGACAAAAGAAGCCAGAGGATTGATTTGTCTTGCTATATCACAAGAAATAGCAGACAGGCTTGAACTGCCTCAAATGGTTAAGCAAAATACAGAACAGATGAAAACAGCATTTACATTGAGTATTGATGCTTCCGAAAAATACGGTGTTACAACAGGTATTTCAGCTTATGACAGAGCAAAGACTATTGAAGTTGCTGCTGCTCCGGATGCTCAGCCGTCTGATTTGCGAAAACCGGGGCATATGTTCCCGTGCGTATCAAAAAGAGGCGGAGTGCTTGAAAGAACCGGACACACAGAGGCTGTTGTCGATATGGCAAAATTATCCGGACATACAGCAGCAGGAGCCATGTGCGAAATTATGACCGGAGATGGTCATATGGCACGCAGAGATGAGCTTAAACAATTCGCACTCAAATATAATATCAAATTTATTACCGTGGCTGATCTTATAGCTTACAGGCTTAAATCCGAAAAACTAATCTCCCGTGATGCACTGGCAGATTTGCCGACGGCTTTCGGGTTCTTTAAAATATACGGCTACACAAATATTCTCACCGGTCAGGAACATGTTGCAGTCGTGAAAGATGACGGCTCTGACAAAATACCGCTTATCAGAGTTCACAGCGAATGTTTTACCGGTGATGTTCTGCATAGCCTAAGGTGCGACTGCAATGCTCAGCTCCATACAGCACTGTCTATGATTTCCAACTACGGAAAAGGGGCGGTTGTCTACATGAGAAACCACGAGGGCAGGGGCATCGGACTCGTTAATAAAATCAAAGCCTATAGTTTGCAGGATAAGGGACAGGATACTATTGAGGCTAATATATCACTTGGCTTCCCTGCCGATTTAAGAGATTACGGGGTCGGCGCTCAAATTATTCTTGATTTAGGGTTTAATAACTTTAATCTTCTGACAAATAACCCTAAAAAAATTATCGGACTCACAGGCTACGGTCTTAAAATACACGATGTTATCAACCTTAAAACAGATATCAATGAATATAATCAAAAATATATTCAAACAAAAAAAGAAAAAATGCACCACATGTTATAAAGGATATATATGATGCAAGATTTATATGAAGTAGAAAATTTAACAAAAGAAAAAGCTCTGATTTTCAAAGGTGTTTATGCTGATTTTGCGGCGAAGGCTGTTTCTGAATATAAGTTTGAGCTGCCGCCGTTGTCATTTAATGAATTTATTGAAGCAGTAGATAAAAGATTAATTCAATGTTTGGTTTTGTATGAGAATGCATTTCCGACGGCATTTCTTGTATACACAACCTCAATTTCTGAATCCGTTGAGTTGAATTTAATTCATTGTCTGGGGGAAGAAGATTTGATTGAAAAACGAAAAAAACTCGTTATTGAATTTCTTGAACAAACCAAAGATGTCAGGAAAAGAGCCGTTGTTTGTTATCCGATGATGGGTTCTCAAGGCGATTTTACAGGCGATGTCGCTCATCTTGGATTTAAATTTATCGGGCTTGCAGTTCTCAGATTCATAATGAAAGATGAACAATCTAATTTAATATTTAACAATACAGAATTAACACATTTAGGATATCAGCTTAGAAT